>CAIYXD010000095.1 GCA_903930085.1 uncultured Flavobacteriia bacterium | reverse complement strand
TTTAACCATGAATCGCCATTGCGCGGTGAAACGTTTGTTACACGAAAAATTACCCGAGCAGCGTCACGCATCGCTTTGGGTTTACAAGATAAATTTTACTTGGGAAATCTCGACGCGAAACGCGATTGGGGACACGCCAAAGATTACGTCCGGATGATGTGGATGATTCTCCAAGCAGAAGAGGCCGAAGACTGGGTGATTGCAACTGGTAAAACAACGCCCGTGCGGGAATTTGTGCGCATGGCATTCCAGGAAGTTGGAATCGAACTAGGATTCTCCGGTGAAGGGGTAAACGAAGTGGCAACTGTTGTTTCGTGTGCTAACCCGGATTTCCAAGTGGAAATAGGGAAGGAAGTTTTGGCAGTAGATCCAAAATATTTCCGTCCTACAGAAGTTGACTTACTCATCGGGGATGCGACAAAAGCTAATACAAAATTGGGATGGAAACCAGCGTATGACCTCAACTATCTTGTAAAAGACATGATGCAAAGTGATGTGAAACTTATGCAGAAAGAACAATTATTGAAAGATAGTGGATATAAAACAATGAATTATTTTGAATAATGGAGTTTAAATACGGAGGTATAGTTTAACCACAGAGGTTCATTTAGAATAGAGAAATGCCCTTGAAAGTGTAATTAACAAACACTTAAAATAATATTGAAATGATAACCGAAAATGAACTTAATATATTGAGTGGGGAGATTCTTGATGCTTCCATTGAGGTTCATCGTGAATTGGGACCTGGACTACTTGAGTCAGTATACGAAGAGTGCCTTTTCAAAGAATTAACAAGCAGAGAAATTAAAGTCGAAAGACAAATTGAACTGCCTATTTTTTACAAAGGGGACAGATTGAACTCAAACCTGCGATTAGATCTTTTAGTAGCTAATCAAATTATTGTTGAATTAAAATCAGTTGATTGTATTCTACCGATTCATCAAGCTCAAATTATTACCTATTTGAAACTTTCGGATAAATCATTAGGATTACTTATAAACTTCAATGAGCGACTTTTAAAAAACGGTTTCAAACGTTATAGAATATAGCTCAATACAAATGATTATGAGTAAAAAGTCACCACAGAGAACACAAAGTACTCAGAGAAATCCTGTATCATTTAAAAACAAACCCTCTGTGACCTCCGTGTCCTCTGTGGTGAAAAAACAATGAGCAAAGCGAATAACTCCTTTTAACTCTGTGCAAAACTCAGTGCAACTCTGTGGTAAAAAAACAATGAGCAAAGCGAATACAAATATGAACAAAGACATCAAAATATACATTGCAGGACACCGTGGTATGGTCGGCTCAGCGATCTGGAGAAATCTGGAAAGTAAAGGTTACACCAATCTCATTGGTCGTGCCTCAGCAGAATTGGACCTTCGCAACCAGCAAGCCGTGAACGATTTCTACCAAGCCGAAAAACCGGAAGTAGTAATCGATGCTGCAGCTAAAGTTGGCGGAATTCTTGCCAATAACGATTATCCGTACCAGTTCCTGATGGAAAACATGCAGATTCAAAATAACTTAATCGATGCAGCACACCAAAATAACGTGAAAAAATTCATCTTCCTTGGAAGTTCTTGTATTTACCCGCGCTTGGCACCGCAGCCATTGAAAGAGGAATATTTGTTAACAGCTGCTTTGGAACCCACCAACGAATGGTACGCCATCGCAAAGATAGCAGGTGTAAAAGCCTGCGAAGCCATCCGCAAACAATACAATAAAGATTTCGTAAGTTTAATGCCAACTAACTTGTACGGTCCGCACGACAATTTCGATTTAAAGAGTTCACACGTTTTGCCCGCAATGCTCCGCAAGTTCCACGAAGCGAAATGTAATAACAATACACCGATTGAACTTTGGGGTTCTGGTACGCCCATGCGTGAATTCCTCCATGTGGACGACCTAGCAGACGCCGTAGTATTCGCATTTGAAAACCAATTACAAGAAAATTTATACAACATAGGTACAGGAAGAGATCTTACCATCAAAGAATTAGCAGCTTTGATCCAAGGCATTGTTGGACACACCGGCGAGATTATCTGGGACAGCTCCAAACCGGATGGTACGCCGCGAAAACTGATGGATGTTTCCAAAATGATGGATGCAGGCTGGAAAGCGAAGATTGGTTTGGAACAAGGGATAAAAGAAACATATAAGTGGTTTTTGGAGAATGTGAATACTGTAAAACAGGTGAAGATGTAATTTGGAAATTATGAATTCGAATAAAACGGTGTACGAAAAACAAATTCAAGATCGGTCTAAAAAACGCTATCTTTTGGGTCTTCTTATACGTTATAAAAAACATTTATTTTTGAGTTATATTCGATATATAGCTCGGAAAAAGGGAGCGAAAATTGGTGAGAATTGTGTTTTTCCTCTCAGCCTAGCAAAAAAAGCTAACTCAAACCTTTCTATTGGTGACAACAGCTCTATCCAAACAGATCTTTTTGATCTTCGTGCTCCAATAACAATAGGTAACCATGTAATTATAGGGTCTGGTGTTGAAATAATAACGTGCAGTCACAATATAGATTCTCCTGATTGGGAATTCAAATCCTATGGTATTGAAATTTCAGATTATGCATGGATTGCAACCCGGGTTTTCATACTTCCATCTTGTATAAAGATAGGAAAAGGTGCAGTTTGCGGCGGTGGATCTTTGGTGGTTAAAAATGTGGAAGAAATGAGTGTTGTTAGCGGAAGTCCCGCTGAGCACATTAAATATAGAAAACAGGTGCACTCAAATCTTGTGGTAGAATCACTTTTAGGTGGCGATTATAGAACCTACAAAAAAACGTGGGCTAACAAAAAATGAAAATGAAAATTTCTGCAGTGAAAAAAAATCTTCTCGCTAATTTTTTTGGGATTGGTGTGCAGCTTTTTACACAGATTGCTTTAATTCCGCTATTTTTAATATTTTGGGATATAAACACTTATAGTGATTGGATAATTCTTACAGCCATTTCTTCTTTTTTTGCAATGTCTGATATTGGCTTAAATAGTGTGACAATTAATAGATTTGTAATTAAGCATACGGAAGGAAGTTTAGTTGAATGTAGGTCTTTATTAACCAATAATTACCTGCTAATTCTTACTGTATTTCTATTTTCGATCTTAGGCTCCCTTGTGTATGTCTATTTCGTAGACATTTCAAAAAATCTTGGTTTGCACATCGTAACAAGGGAAACTGCAAGTATAATTTTCATCCTTTTGATTTGCCATATTTTTCTCGGAATGGCAAGTGCTGTTTTGGATGCAATTTATAGAGCAAGTTCTTTAAATCATAAAGCAGTTTACATTGGCAATGGTGTTCGATTATTAGAAGGTTTGATTCTTATGCTTTCACTTATCTTTCACCTACCATTAATAACAATGGTACTTCTCTATTTAATTCCAAGATTAATATCATTCTTTTACAAAATAATTGACACAAAAAAGATATTTCCATATTACTTCAATCTAGAAAGTGCGGATTGGCCTTTATTTAAAAAAGTACTAGTTCCATCTCTTACATTCATGTCTTTTCCTATAGGTAATGCATTGATTTTTCAAGGTTTCTCGCTTGTTGTAAATAAATTTTTTGGCGCAGAAATGTTAGTTCTTTACAATACCACAAGAACCCTAACTAGCTTTTTAACTCAACTTTTAGGTGCGATATTACAAGCCGTATGGCCGGAATTTTCTATTGCATATGGTAAAAAGGATTACGAACGTATGCGCGAATTGCACCGAAAAGCATTTGTTGTGGCTACCACTGCGGCGATAGGTATCAGTATTTTTTTGTTAGTATTTGGTAATTTAATTTATACTATTTGGACCCAAGGGAAAGTTCCATTTGATTTCTTTTTGATGCTGGCATTTCTCATTGTGCTGATATTTAGAAATATTTGGAGTACCAGTAGTGTGGTTTTAATGGCAACAAATAAACATTC
>CAIYXD010000094.1 GCA_903930085.1 uncultured Flavobacteriia bacterium | reverse complement strand
TATGCTAGAGAAAAAGGAATTACAGTTATTAATACGCCAGCTTCCTCCTCTCAATCGGTTGCAGAATTGGTAATGGGTCATTTGTTTTCGATTTCAAGATCGTTAAATGATTCCTACAAAAATATGGAAACCGGCGATTTTACCACTTTAAAAAAGAAATATTCCAAGGGCGTTGAGCTGCGTGGAAAAACACTTGGAATAATTGGGTTTGGCAGAATCGGGCAAAGTTTGGCTTCATATGCCTTGGGTTGTGGAATGGATGTTTTGGCAATTGATCAATTTATGCCAAATCCAGTAGACATAAGTATTCCGATTGGAAATGGCCATTCAGCCGTTGTGACAATCACGCCACATACTGAATTGGAGGATGTACTTTCAAAATTGGATTATATTTCGTTGCACGTTCCAAAACAAGCCGACGGAAGTGCTGTAATAACAGCGAAAGAATTTGCAAAAATGAAAAAAGGCGTTCGTTTGGTAAATGCTGCTCGCGGTGGCGTTATTAACGAAGCAGATTTATTGGTTGCACTGGAAACAGGACAAGTTGCTGCGGTAGCATTGGACGTTTTTGAAAATGAACCAAATCCAAGAAAAGAATTGTTGCAACATCCAAATATTGCTTGTACACCACATGTTGGAGCTGCAACGTTGGAAGCACAAGATCGTATTGGTGAAGAATTAGCGCGTTTAATTATAGGGCAATTTCCCCCGAAAAATTAATAATTAACTTCTGAAATCTTGACAAAAATAGCTCCTTTTAAAGCGTTGCGTCCAGTTCGAGACAAAGTGCATCTCGTTGCTACGAGACCTTATTATTCCTACAAAAAGAATGTGTTAATGGCAAAATTGGAGTCCAATCCCTACACATTTTTAAGGATAATAAATCCCGAGTTCGGAAGCAAAATAAATACCGAAGCAAACACAAAAGAACGGTTTAATCTCGTCAGTGAGAAATATACAGAATTTCTAAACGAAGGGATTTTGATTCAGGACAAAGAACCACATGTTTATATTTACCGACAAACAAAGGATGGGCATGAATTTACAGGAATTATTGCCGGTGCAAATGTGCAAGAATACGAAAACGATTTAATAAAAAAACACGAAGCGACTTTAACATCGCGCGAGGCAATGTTTACGAATTATCTCGATGTTGTTGGATACAATGCAGAGCCAGTGCTCCTATCCTATCCGCACGAACAATCGATTGATGATTTATTGGTGCAATATACAAAAACGCGGCCTGAGTATGAATTTACAACAACAGATAAAATAAAACACGAATTGTGGATTTTACCAGCGTTGGAAACAAAGATGATGGTTGCAGCGTTTGAAAAAATTCCGGCAACGTACATTGCAGATGGGCATCACCGATCAGCTTCCTCTGCCGGACTAATAAAACACAGAATATCCAAAGGAACCTCCCATTTCGAGAATGAAGATTCGTTTTTAGCATTTTTTATGGACGAAAATCGCTTGAAGATACTAGAATTCAATCGTTTGGTTAAAACATTGAATAACCTTTCGGAAGAAGAATTCTTGGCTGAACTTACAAAATCATTTACAGTAAAAAAGATATCGGCTGCAAAAAAACCGGAACTGGAACACCAAATTACAATGTGTTTAAAAGGAAAATGGTACGAGTTAAACTGCAAACCATCGATAATTGATACTAACCATCCTGTACGCTGTTTGGATGCGGAAATTTTAACGCAATCTGTTCTTACGCCTATTCTTGGTATCCATGATTTAAAAACGGATGAAAGTATTGAATTCATGAGTGGCGCAGAAAGTATCGCGTCTCTAGAAGAAAAAATTACCAAGGGAAAATTTCAGGTAGGTTTTATACTTTATCCAATATCGATAGAACAAGTAAAAAAAGTCGCAGATAACAAACTGATTATGCCACCTAAATC
>CAIYXD010000093.1 GCA_903930085.1 uncultured Flavobacteriia bacterium | reverse complement strand
CTCTGAATTAGTAAACATAGTAATTCAAAAACATGGAAGAATTGACATGCTTTTGAATAATGGCGGCGTAAGTCAACGTTCTATAATTTCAGAAACACCATTGGAAATTGACCGCAAGATAATGGAAATTAATTATTTCGGAAATATTGCGCTCACAAAAGCGGTTCTTCCTTATATGATTCAGCAAAAAGCTGGACACATTGTTGTTATTTCCAGTATTGCAGGGAAATTTGGTTTCTACTTGCGATCGGCTTATAGCGCGTCCAAACATGCATTGCATGGGTTCTACGAAAGTTTGCTTTTAGAAGAAGAGAAAAATGGAATACGTGTTACAATTGCCTGTCCAGGCAAAATAAACACAAACATTTCACGGAATGCTTTGAATAGTTCGGGCGAATCGCATGGACTTATGGATCACAACCAAGAAACCGGAATGTCAGCAGAGGCTTGCGTAAATAAGTTGTTTTGGGCAATCTCAAAAAACAAAAAAGAAATATTAATTGGTAATAAAGAAATTTTTGCAGTAACAATCAAACGATTTTTCCCAGGTCTTTTTTGGAGAATTATTAAAAAACAGTCTGCGATCTAATTACGATTTACTGATTTTTTCTTTGTGAATGATGGTAATGGAGGGATTCAATCCTACCAACTTTTCGATAAATAATTCTGGGTTTTCTGGTGAAATAAATAGGTCGTCAAATCTGTTGTAGTGAATAACCAATCCGTGCAACGAAGTTGAAAATTTTAATCCTCCATATAGTTTTGTTCCAACTTCAATTTTTCGAATAGAAGAGTAGGGAAGGGATTTGTGAAAAATCAGGGAACGACAATACAAAACATCTTGTCTAAAGGTAAAATCCGTTGTTTGCTTTAAAATATAAAAGAAAATTGCAAGACCAATAAAAAAAACTTGAAAAAATACGATGTCTTTGCTGTTTTCATTGCTTTTCATCAGGAAGATAGCACCAACAATGCCAATCCCGAAAAACAGTAGGATAAACCCTTTGAAAAACCAATCTATTTTTGATTTGAAAACCATTTTCTTCGGAATAAAAAAGGCAGAAATCATGTGAAATCTGCCTTTGTATAGCTTAAATCTATTTTTAATATTGATACAATGGGCGGCTTCCCATTAATACATTCACTTCTTTTCGAACGGAAGAAATTACTTCTTCGTTTGTAATATCGGATAAAACGCGGTCAATTAACTCCACGATTGTCGCAATATCAGTTTCTTTGATACCTCTTGAGGTAATTGCAGGCGTTCCAACTCGAATTCCAGAGGTAATAAACGGCGATTCCGTATCGAATGGAACCATGTTTTTATTCACTGTAATATCTGCTTTAACCAAAGTATTCTCTGCATCTTTTCCTGTAACGCCTTTTGAACGTAAATCAATAAGCATCGAATGGTTTTCAGTGCCGCCAGAAACGATGTGGTATCCTCTTTTCATGAATTCTTCCGCCATCAATGCAGCGTTCGATTTCACTTGTTGCATGTAGGTTTTATATTTTTCAGATAATGCTTCACCGAAAGCAACTGCTTTTGCTGCAATCACATGTTCTAAAGGTCCACCTTGAATTCCAGGAAAAACTGCAGCATCCAATAAGGCAGCCATGGATTTTGGATTACCGTTATTCCATTTTAAACCAAATGGATTATCAAAATTATTTCGCATCATGATTATTCCACCTCTTGGTCCACGCAATGTTTTATGCGTTGTTGAGGTAATAATATGGCAATGATCTAAAGGATCGTTTAACAAACCAGCTGCTATTAAGCCTGCAGGATGAGAAATATCTGCTAGAATTAATGCGCCAATTTTATCCGCAACTTTTCGAATTCTTTCGTAATCCCAATCTCTACTATATGCTGATGCACCGCAAATTATCATCTTCGGCTTTTCGCGAAGTGCAACTTCCTCTAACATGTCATAATCTACCAAACCAGTTTCTTTCGAAACGCCATAGAAAAAAGGTTGGTATAATTTCCCCGAGAAGTTTACGGATGAACCGTGGGTTAAATGTCCACCATGTGACAAGTCAAAACCAAGTATTTTATCTCCCGGTTGCAAACACGCTAAAAATACAGCAGCATTTGCTTGTGCTCCAGAATGAGGTTGTACATTTGCCCAAGTTGCACCAAATAATTCACACAAGCGATCAATTGCTAATTGTTCCACTTTGTCCACAACTTCACAACCGCCATAATAACGTTTACCCGGAAGTCCTTCAGCGTATTTATTAGTTAACACACTTCCCATTGCCTTCATTACTTCATCGCTTACAAAATTTTCCGAAGCAATTAGTTCAATTCCGTGTAATTGTCTCTTTTTCTCTTCTTCAATTAGATTGAAAACTTCTGGATCTTTTTCCATTTTTTTAATAGTTTATTTACTAAAGTTCGTAGAATAAATTAATTCTAATCCTTCTCTCAGGCTTGTTTTAGGTTTGTAATTTGTTAATTCCATTAGTTTATCGGAGCTTCCAACGCGTCTTTCTACTTCGTAATCATAGCGTTTTTTTGGCGCTTCTAAAAACTTTATTTCCGATTGTGAATTAGTGATTTCTTTAATTTGATGCGCTAATTCTGTAATTGTCCACTCCGCTTCATTAGCGATGTTTACGATTTTACATCCCTTAACATCCATCAATTTGATGCATGCTTCAACGGTATCGTCAATGTATGTGAAATCTCTAGTTTGTTCACCAGAACCAAATACAGTTATATTTTTATTTTCCATTGCCTGCTCAAAGAAAAGCGGTACAACCATTCTGTTATCTTGCGTGCTTCCGTAAACATTGAAAAAACGGAGCGATGTAACATCCAATCCTCTTTCTTGATGGTGTGAAGCCAAATATATTTCATTGTACCGTTTTGCCATTGCATAAGAAGTTTTTGGATCAACCATAACTTCTTCCGTCAATACATTTTCAAATGCAGAATGACCATATATTCCACTTGTTGATGCATACATGATTTTTTTCACATTATTAAGTGTTGCCGCTTCAACAATATTTCGTGTTCCAATAACCTCAACATCCATCGTTTCAACCGGGTTGTCGGCAACGATATCTACTCCTAAAACAGCTGCAAAATGGAAAATGATATCACATTGTTTACTCGCTTCTTTAACAAT
>CAIYXD010000092.1 GCA_903930085.1 uncultured Flavobacteriia bacterium | reverse complement strand
GACCTCTTTTAAATTGGGTTCCTTGGTTTCGGATATTTGGAAAGAAATATTTAAAATCCAATGCCAGATAGGAACCATCAATTTCACCATAGATTGTATTCTTGTAGCCTTGGTATTTGTATTGCGCAATAATATCAAAAAGTGGCTTAAATGGAACTCTTGCGGATCCGCCGATATAAAAGAAACCGCTTTTTTCGGTTCTATATTCAAAACCAATATTTGCATTGAGATCCAATCCTCCTTTTCTGCTCACTTTTCCCGTATGCGTAAAAGAATGGTAACTTCCTGGCAAGGTTAAAACGCCAACATTTGTAGGCTTGTACGTGATAGCAGCTCCCATGGAAGCATTCATGAAAAAATGCTGGTCTAATTGTATGTAAATCAAAGCGTTTAGCGGAACATCATAGCTAATGAAACTTACATTATTTGTTGCAAAAACACCCGAATCTACAACCGACATCGCGATATCAAAGTTCCGCTGCGTGAAGTTTATTCCTGTTTCCAGCGAAATAAGTTTCGTTAATCCCGAACGAATAGTTCCACCGAAGGAATATCCCAATTTTTGCGTAATAGTGGAGGAAAATTCGTCTTTTGTTAACTCGGTAATGGAGGAACCGATAAATTGTGTTGGAAAGATTGGTCGCACCTGTAGGCCAAAATACGATGGGAATTTTTCTTTTTTTACAGGAATATCTTGCGCGTATCCGCAATTGGAAACCGCAATCAAAAGCAGCATAATTAAAGATGCAACGTATTTTTTTTGGTTCATTTTCATATTCACAACGCGAAGTAACTAATTTTATTTGTCTTAGCGTGCAGGATTTACTGGTGTGTTGGTTTCATTGCTTCTGCGGATTTTTTTTTGCGCATCACAAAAGCCAATTAATGCCAATATCAAAGCAATAAAAGAAAGTAAGAATACAGCATAACGCAAACCTTTAAACGGTATAATCGGTTTTTTGTATTTTGCTTCCACCAAAAAGTTTATTTTCCCTGCCGATTTGTAATCATTCTTATGAACGCCAAAAAGGGTAAAGGTTTTATTTTTTCGTTCTTCGACTCCTTTTTCAAACCAAATTTTAGCAAGAACCAATTCTTTTTCAAAGCTTTCCGCACGTTCAACATCTGAAAAACGAAAAACAACATAATTTTTATTTTCAGGATGACGCGTAAAATTTACAAGTCCTAAATCAACAATGTGGTCAATTGGATTCTCCATAATAGTGATTCGTTTCTAATTAAATAGTGCAATTAATCCCGAAACCATTCCGTTGTATATTCCAATGGTTTTCTGTGTGCTTTTGGCCATTCGATTGCTGGATAGCCAATGTAAAATAAACCAAGACATTTGTCTTTTTCTCCCAATCCAAGAAATGCATTTGTTTTTTGGTGGTAAATTAATTTGGGCGTTGACCAGAATCCACCCAAACCATAAGCTGTACAACTTAAATGCAGGTTTTGAACTGCGCAGGCAACCGCTTCAATTTCTTCTATTTCTGGAATTTTCTCTTCCGGTTGGCGTTCCATGCAAATGGCAATTACAACCGAAGATTGCATTGGTCGGGTAATCATTTTTGCCAGTTTCAGATTGTTTTGCTGCTCGGAAGGAGTCAATTCCAAATATGTTTTACCCAGAAAATCGCTCAAACGCTGCCGTGCATCTTCCGTAAATACTTTAAAACGCCATGGCTGTGTATTGCCATGCGTCGGTGCCCATTGCGCGTTGTTTAAAAGCACTTCGATTTGTTCAGTATGCACTTTTCTATCGCTGAATTGTTCCGGATAGATGGTT
>CAIYXD010000091.1 GCA_903930085.1 uncultured Flavobacteriia bacterium | reverse complement strand
TTCACAATTGGTCCTTCCACATTCAAGCGGGAAGAAATTACCCCAATTCCGCCGCTCACGTTGTATCTCTTGCTATTTCCTTCGTTCATTTTAATGTCCAAAACAGAGGACAATCGACCTCCAAAATTTGCCGGTTGGTTTCCTTTGTAGAGCACCGCATCTTTTATCGCATCGGAATTAAACGTTGAAAAGAAACCCAACAAATGCGAGGCATTGTAAACGGGCGCTTCGTCCAATAAAATCAAATTTTGATCGGCTCCACCACCGCGCACATAAAATCCAGCATTTCCCTCACCTGCACTTTTAATTCCAGGAAGCAACTGCAAGGATTTTATAATATCTTTTTCTCCCAAAAGAACCGGAATTTTTGCAACAGCAGCTGGATCAAGCCGTTCCACACCCATGATTGGATTGGTAATATTCTGATCTTCTTTCGTTGCAGAAACTTTCACTTCAACGAGTAATAATGTTTTGTTGGTCAAGGTAACCAATTGCACATTTACTGCTTTGCTTTGGTTCAATTCAAAAGCGATTTCCTTCGGAGAATAGCCGCTGTTAGAATAAACAAGTGTGTAATTACCTTTCGGAAGGGTTAAAGAATAAAAACCATATTCATTGGAAATCGTTCCAACATTCTGTCCTTTCACACGAATGCTAGCGTTGATTATTTCTTCTCCTTTCAAGGAATCTGAAATCGTTCCGCTAATGGTGAATTTTTCCTGAGCGATGGTTCCAAAGGATAAAAATATAAAACAGAAAAGTATGTGTTTTGTCATATCGTATTTTTGCGACCACAAAGATCGCTTTTTTGGTGTAACTAAATTTGAAAAAAGGATGAGTGGCAAACTACAAAAAAGGCAAAGGTTTATTTGACCAAAGCGTTTGTTTTAAATTACCTCCTGCCCTTTTAATTTTTCTGCATTTTCTGCCAATTTCAATGCGTCAATCATTTCCTTCATATCGCCATTCATAAACGCACTAAGGTTATAAATTGTTTTATTGATTCGGTGATCCGTAATTCGTCCTTGAGGATAATTGTATGTTCTGATTTTAGCTGAACGGTCACCGGTTGAAACGAGGGTCTTACGATGCGCAGCTCGTTCTTCATGCACACGATCCAATTCCGCTTGATACAACCTGGAACGCAATACGGTTATCGCTTGTGCTAAATTCTTGTGCTGTGAACGCCCGTCCTGACATTCTACTACGGTTCCGGTAGGAAGGTGCGTCAAACGAATAGCAGATTCTGTTTTGTTAATATGTTGTCCACCAGCTCCAGAAGCACGGAAGGTATCTTTTCGAACGTCGTTCATATCAAGATGGAAATCCACTTCTTCTGCTTCGGGCAAAACTGCTACTGTAATTGCAGAAGTGTGCACGCGACCTTGCGATTCCGTTTCCGGTACACGTTGCACGCGGTGAACGCCAGATTCAAATTTCAACATACCATACAAACCAAGTCCGATGATTTCCATGGAAATTTCCTTGTAACCTTTGGTAGTTCCTTCGGAGGAGTTGATGATTTCATATTGCCAGCCCATTTCTTTGAAAAACATCGTGTACATTCTGAAAATATCTTCCACAAAAATACATGCTTCGTCTCCGCCAGTTCCCGCGCGAATTTCCATGATGGCATTTTTATCGTCTTCCGGATCTTTTGGGATGAGCATTACCTTAATTTCCTCTTCCATTTCCGGCCGTTTTTGCTCCAGCTCTTCGATTTCCATCTTGGCCATTTCACGCATTTCGGTATCCGTTTCATTTTCCAGCAGTTCGCGCGAACTTTTTATATTATCCAATAGATTTTTGTACGCTTTATAGCTCGTATCTATTTCTTCGAGGTCTTTGTATTCTTTATTCAGCTTGACATAGCGCTCCATATCCGAAATAATATCCGGATCGACGATCTTGGTTCCAACTTCCACAAAACGAAAATGTATCGCTTCTAATTTTGATAGTAAATCTGTCATTGCATTCTTTTTTTTACTGGCAAGATGGAACCTAAAATCCCAGCAGCAAGTAACCATTTAATAAAAGCGATTTTGCTTTCAGTTGCAAAGATAAGTAGTTTTTTTCAACGATTGGTGCGCATGCAGTCTTCTGCAATCTAAATCGATTCTTTTGCGGCTTAGGTAAACTCAAATTTTCTGAATACTTTTGAAAGATGTCGAAACTATCGGACAATTTTAGAATTTTAAGCTATTTGACACCGCAAAGAATATGGAACCTTGTTGTGCTGAAAAGTTCTTTTATTGTTTCCCGATTAACAAAAAAAGCCTTCCATCGTGGCACGCCATTTTCCTTGTCGATAGAGCCAACAACTGCTTGTAATCTCGGTTGTCCGGAATGTCCGAGTGGCTTGAAGCAATTTACCCGCCCAACTGGAAAATTGGATCTGCATCTCCACCAAAAAATGCTGAACCAGGTTTCCAAAACGGTATTTTACATCAATTACTACTTCCAGGGAGAACCATTTTTACATCCCCAATTTTTGGATTTGATTCGCCAAGCAAAAAAGCATAGAATATATACCGCAACCTCTACCAATGCACATTTTATTGACCAAAAAAAGGCAGAAGAAATCATCGATTCCGGTTTGGATCGACTCATCATTTCAATTGACGGATTGACGCAAGAAACGTATGAGAATTACCGTGTTCATGGCAACTTGGAAAAGGTTATTGCAGCGACGAAATTGCTCATTGCAGCAAAAAAAGAAAAGAAATCCGCTACGCCACACCTCATCTTCCAGTTTTTAGCTGTTCAACCGAATGAGCATGAAATTCCTGCTGTTTTCACGTTGGGAAAAGAAAT
>CAIYXD010000090.1 GCA_903930085.1 uncultured Flavobacteriia bacterium | reverse complement strand
TCTAGAAACCGTTCTGTTCAACAATTGGTAAATACTTTTTTTACCAAATAAATCCATATCCATTGCGAATGCGTGCGCCGGATTCTTGTATTCGTTTCCTTCTTTAAAATGCAGCCAATTGCCTTCTAAAACCTGCAATTCCTTTTGATTTATCTCAACAATTTGCTTTTTTTTATCCCGCAAATACTTGGCATCGACCGAAAAATTTACCAACATTAGAAAAAGGACGAAAAACAGGCAAATTGGAAGAAGCATGAAGATAGAACCCCAAAATAAAATGGCAGAAAGGCCAATTCCGAGGAAGGAAATTAATCGCAAGGTACCAAAAAGCTGGTAACGCCGATTTGCCTTCTCGAATTCAACAGTACAAGCTATTATTCTTTCTGAATAGTATTTTTTATTTTCCAATTGTTTCCTTTTATGCAGTACAAATTTACTGAAAATGTTTCCAAAAAGCTTATAAGAAGTCGATAGTTGCTCGATTTAAGCTATTAAATTAACACGAAAAGAAAAAAATCAATAAAGTCCGATAAAAATCGGACTTTATTTTCTTTGTCCTTTTGTCTTGATACAAAAGAACGAAAAAATCAAGTCTCGATTGAAGCCGTTCGGCGAAAATCTCTCAGCGACCGATACTCGAAAAGAGTGTACGCTCTGGCGTACAAACGTCAAGCGCTTTTCGGTATCGGTTCCGCCTCTAAATTTTCTTCTTCCTCACTTTGCCAATCGAGCCCCCGATTCTACGAAGCCTTTTAGTCTTTTCATAAAGTTTCAATTTTTTGACCATGGAAAGGGCCTAATTATAGAACTAAGACACTATCGCTGAGCATCTGCAATGAACCTAGAATTTATAAGGTTTTCTAGAAAATTATAAACTTTTTATCGGACACAAGTGAAAAGAAATAGTACTTTTTATGAAGATTGTGCCACTGCACAAGATCTACAGCGGAGCAAAAAATAGTAATAATTCCTAAGGTTTAAAGCGTATTGTATAATTAGCTTGGGACCCATGTGCAGAAATTCAGAAGAAATTTGGAACTGTTTGAGGAGGCACGACGAGTTTTTCAAATTTCCTGAATAAGGCACTAATGGGTAAGCCAATTATGCACAGCGCGAGGGCTCTTTTTCTTACTTTTTTAGCTCTTGAAAAAAGTGAAAGAAATAATACTCTTAATGAAAATTTTGCCAAAGCAGTGCATCCCGAGAATTACTATTCTTTATGAAAATTGTGCAGCAGCAATGCATCCCGAAAAATCGGGACAAGATCTGCAGCGGAGCAGGTCGGACACAAGTGAAAAGAAATATAATTTTTCAAAAAGAAACTTGGAATGCAAAACGATATCTACCTTTGCCAAATGCATAAAGGAATTCTGTATATTGTTCTTTCTGGATTATCGTTTTTAGTAGTGAATTTCTTGGTGAAAATCATGGGCGCAGGTCCAGAACAACAGCTTCTCCCTGGAACACAAAAGATTCCTGCACACGAATTAGTTTTGGCACGTTCCATAATTTCCTTCGTTATCAGTTATTTTATTTTGAAAAATCGCGGACTTTCCATCTTGGGAAACAATCGAAAATGGTTGCTGGTAAGAGGAACTTCCGGAATGATTGCGCTCACCATTTTCTTTTATTCTATCCATTATTTGCCCTTAGCGATTGCTTCCACCGTACAATACCTTGCGCCAGTTTTTACAGTGCTATTTGCGTTGCTGTTCCTGAAGGAAAAAGTTCTGAAATTACAATGGCTGTTCATTCTTATTGCTTTTATTGGTGTCGGTTTAATCAGTTTCAATAACCTTCTTTCGGATGGAAAATCGCTCGTTTTAATTAATTATACGTGGCTTGGATTAGGAATTGTTTCCGCAGCATTTTCAGGCATTGCGTATACAGCGATTGTAAAATTAAAAGCTACAGACACGCCGATAAATATCGTTATTTACTTTCCGATGCTTTCCATACCAATCATGTCGGTTTGGTGCTTATTTGATTTTGTACTTCCGCAAGGAAAGGAATGGTTAATTCTACTAATTATTGGGGTTTTCACACAAATTGCACAAGTATTACTGACAAAAGCATTGCATGAAGACAAAGCATCGGTCATAACGCCATTTCAATATTTGGGTGCGGTTTACGCCTCTTTTGTTGGTTTTTTCGTTTTCGATGAACGCCTTTCCTTTCTCGTTTACCTAGGGATTTTCTGTATTTTAATTGGTGTCGTTTTCAATGCGATAGCACCGAAATTAAGGGTATTGTTTGCGCCGAAAAAGTAACACCGTTGAAACGATTTTTTTTCCAGGAACCGAAATTTGGATTTTATTTCCCGTTCAATTTACTGCAAAAAAAGTAGGCTTTTTAGCAGTTCATTTTATCGAAAAATTACTACTTTTAGAACATGAATAAAAAGATCGATCGTTTAAAGCTCGCGCAATTCGGAAATCTGGAAGTCCTTGCAAAACAAGTGGTAGAAGGATTTATTACCGGATTGCATAAAAGTCCTTTTCATGGCTTTTCTGTCGAGTTTGCGGAACACCGATTGTACAATAAAGGAGAATCTACTCGCCACATCGATTGGAAATTATATGCCAGAAGCGGGAAATTGTTCACCAAAAAATACGAAGAAGAAACCAACTTACGCTGTCAAGTGGTTTTGGATTGCTCCAGTTCCATGTTGTTTCCGAAAGATGGCGACCTCACAAAATTTGAGTTTTCAGTGTATGCCGCTGCGTCTTTGATTGAATTACTGAAACGACAAAGAGATGCTGTTGGACTTTCCTTTTTTTCAGACGATTTGGAATTACATACCGCAGCAAAATCCTCCATGGCACACCACCGCTATTTATACAGCGAGTTGGAAAACAGAATGGTACATTATTCAGAAAATAAAAAGAAAAAAACCAATGCAATTCAAGCCTTACATGCCATTGCAGAATTGTGCCACAAGCGCAGTTTAATCGTTATCTTCTCTGATTTATTGGATGATCCGGAACATTTGGACGAGCTGTTTCAGGCCTTACAGCACATGAAACACAACAAACACGAAGTAATTCTTTTTCACGTTGTAAATAAAAAAATGGAAGTCGATTTCAACTTGGAAAACAGGCCCTATAATTTGGTAGATATGGAAACCGGGGAACAAATGAAATTGCAGCCAGCGGAAATTAAAGAAGCGTATACCAGCTCCATCAATACCTATTTCAATGAATTAAAAATGCGTTGTGCGAATTATCAAATTGATTTTATGCCTGCGGACATCGACGAAGGATATGAGCAAGTGCTGCTGAAATATTTATTGAAACGACAGAAACTATTTTAAGATTTCACGAAATTTATTACCGCGCAACATTATTCTTTGTGCGCATTTCCGAGTAAATCCAGCACCGTTTTTACCGGCGTGAACGTAGAAGTTGGGATTTCTACAAAGAGCGTATTCCAATTGTACATTCCACCGTTCCATAGACCTGGAAGTTCCAAGAAACGAATTGGTTTACCATGGTGTTTTTTTCGCACAACAAAATACTTCGAAGGATCTTTAAACGCTTCAAAATCAAACTTCTCATCATTTATTGAATACGCTGAAGTTGCAACCATAACCGGATTAAAATGGGTACTTTGAACCATTAATCGATATTGATCCGCGCGCAGAGAAATTTGAGCTTTTTCCACAATTTGTTTGGAAATTACACCATTTGTGTTTACCCAGAAAGGCCCTCCGCCCGGCTGTCCAACATTTTTCACCATTCCACAAACGCGTGTTGGTCGATCCAGTAGTTTTCGAATCGCTTCATCCGAGGTGCAGGAATCGATTTGTTGTGCAGAAAAAACCTGAAATTTAGTATTTAATTCCTGCAGCCCTTCTATGGTCGGATTGTTATAGATTCGCTTTATTTCTGTTTTAAAATCCAATAGCAAACCACCGATTAATTTCCACGTTTTTAATGTTTCACCCGAATTTTTAAGGTGTTGCACATTGTCGATGTTTTTAATAAAAATAAGCTCTTCATTCAAGTTATTCAAATGAGAAAGCAGTGCACCGTGTCCTGCAGGTCGCGATACAATTTCCTGCTCACTATCTAAAAAAGGTGTTTTTTCTTCTGTAAAAGCAATCGAATTCGTTTGAATAGACTGTTCCGAAAAGGAAATAGCATATTTCTCGCCCATCAATCCTTCCGCCTGAGAAATACTGTTTTGTATTTCCTTCTCAAAGATTGCCTGTACGGTGAAATGGAATGAAAAAACATCATTTTCAAGCTGAGCACCTTGCAAAACATGTTCCTGAAATGGATTCAAAATAAAAGGAGCATTCAAATGAAATGGAATCAGTCCTTTTGGTTTAATTCCGAATCCCAAACCATCTTGCTGCAGCAGATACGAAACAATCTCATCCAATGAAATTGTTTGCTTCTGAATCGATTTTCGTATATTTTTCGGGATTAATTTAAAAAAAGCAAAATCTGTAATGGAATTTAAAAAACGTTCCACTTGGCTTCGATTTTCATCGTTCGGATCTTCTAGAAATTCATATAAAAATTGAAACATACGCGAACCAGAGCCGGATGCAGGAATAAAAAAACCAATGGAAGCATTTTGATTCGTATAGATTTGTTCAAAATAACTTTTCTCCTCTTCTGTAAAACGCAGCACGCCTTCCCCTACTTTACAAGGAGAAACTAGTTGTTCAGCAGGATTTTCCTCGAAAACTTTTTGCTTTTGTTCAATTATTATTTGGTCAGAGAAGATATGTTTCATGTATTGGGAAAAGTTTTCTTTAATTTGTAAAGTGATTTTAGCTGTCGAATATATAAAATATCTATGGAATGCCAAAGGAAGGCATGGAACTCATTCTCCTTTTATTTATGAATTTGCGGATAAATGCCTTTCGATCCAGAAGGAAAAAGAAAGTATTCAACAATTTACCGCACGCTTTGCATACTTAAAATCCGATAAAAGAAGTATTAAAATTGCTGATTTTGGCGCAGGTTCAAAATACATGACCAACGAACGATCTATTCCACAGCTGCTCTCCACCAGTTCATCCAAAGGAAAATACGGCGATTTATTGTTTCAGATTGCACGGTATTACCAACCAAAAAACATACTCGAATTCGGAACCTCCATTGGAATTGGCACCTGCAACTTGAGTTTCGGAAATCCAGCTGCAAAAATTATTACCATAGAAGCATGCGAAAATACCCGTTTGGAGGCCTTAAAAAATTTTCAGGCACTACAGTGTAAAAATATTGAAAGTGTTTTGGCAACTTTCGATCGGTTTTTGGAAGACGAAAGAAACGAAAAATACGATTTAGTTTTCATCGATGGCCACCACGATGGTGCAGCACTGTTAAAGTATATGAAAAAGCTGGAAAGTCGGACACACAACGATACGCTTTTTATTTTAGATGATATTCGCTGGAGTGATTCGATGTTTGCAGCATGGAACAAAATCCGGGAATCCGAAAATTTTTCTGTAACAATGGATCTTTTTAGAATGGGAATTGCTCTAAAACGCAAGCAGCAAAGAAAAGAGCACTTCGTTGTCCGAATTTAATAGTAAAAAAGCATTATTTTAATCGTGGAAAATAAACGAGGCGCTTTGCTATAATACACCTTGAATAAAAACGAAATTTCAACAAACATTTACACCGATAATCTGTTACATTAAAAACACTCGCATATGGTACGTTCCGGTTATGTATTTTCATCCTATGAAGAACCCGAAAAATCGGATTTTGACCGTTTATTTGATATTTTCAGTGAATTAATTACACATACTTCCGGAGACGTGGAAGAAGCATTGGATTGGCTCAACGTTTTAGACAAAGAATACAGTTTAACCACTGAAAAATATACGATGGATGATTTTGTGGAAGACCTTAAAAAAAGAGGTTATTTGCGCGAAGAAATTGTTCCAGACGGAAAAGGCGCTTTATCCATAACAGCAAAAACAGAACGCATCCTCCGAAAAAATGCCTTAGAACAGATTTTTGGCTCAATTAAAAAAAATGGTTCCGGAAATCACACGACCAAAAAAAGCGGTCAAGGCGATGAAGCAACTGGTGATTTTCGAGATTTTCAGTTCGGAGACTCACTCGAAAATATTTCCGTAACAGAAAGCATCAAAAACGCTCAAATAAACAATGGAATTGGCGAATTCTCCTTAACAGAAAGAGATCTAGTAATAGAAGATACGCACCATAAATCACAAATGAGCACTGTTTTAATGATCGATATCAGCCACAGCATGATCTTGTATGGCGAAGATCGCATTACGCCAGCTAAAAAAGTTGCGATGGCGCTTGCAGAATTAATCACAACGCATTATCCGAAAGATACGTTTGACGTTATCGTTTTTGGAAACGACGCTTGGCCAATCAAAATCAAAGAACTTCCGTATTTAAATGTCGGTCCTTACCATACAAATACAGTTGCTGGATTGCAGCTTGCAATGGATATTTTACGAAGAAAAAGAAATACAAACAAACAAATTTTCATGATTACGGACGGGAAACCGAGTTGTGTTCGAATGCCAGATGGACAATACTACAAAAACAGCAATGGCTTGGATACATTTATTGTTGAAAAATGCTACAATATGGCAGCACAGGCCAGAAAACTGCACATTCCAATCACGACATTCATGATAGCACAAGATCCTTATTTGCAATCATTTGTGGACGAATTTACAAAATCAAACAAGGGAAAAGCATTTTACACAGGTTTGAAAGGCTTGGGAGAAATGGTTTTTCACGATTACGAAACGAACAGAAAAAAACGAATTAATTAAGCGTATGAACACAGCAATTAGCACTTTAGGAGAATTAAAAGCATCCGGATATAGTTCCAGAGACATCAAAACAGAATTACGCGATAATTTAATCCATTCCTTAAAAAAAGGAGTTACAACATTTCCAGGAATGCATGGGTATGAACAAACCGTAATTCCGCAATTGGAGCGTGCAATATTATCTCGCCACAATATTAATTTACTTGGATTGCGCGGACAAGGTAAAACCAAAATTGCGCGTTTGTTAGTGCATCTGCTGGACGAATATATTCCAATTGTTGCAGGAAGTGAAATTAACGACGATCCTTTACTACCGATAAGTCGCTATTCAAAAGATTTAATCTCAGAGATGGGCGATAAAACGCCAATAAGTTGGTTGCACCGAGACGAAAGGTTCTTTGAGAAGTTAGCAACACCAGATGTTACCGTAGCCGATTTAATTGGGGATATTGATCCAATCAAAGCAGCAACATTGAAATTAAATTATGGCGACGAGCGCGTTTTGCATTTCGGTATGATTCCACGAGCAAACCGTTGTATTTTTGTTATCAATGAATTACCGGATTTACAAGCCCGAATACAAGTTGCCTTGTTCAATATTTTGGAAGAAGGAGACATGCAAATTCGTGGCTTTAAGTTGCGTATGCCGTTGGACGTGAAATTTGTATTCACGGCGAATCCGGAAGACTACACCAATCGTGGAAGCATCGTAACACCCTTGAAAGACAGAATTGGTTCGCAAATTTTAACGCATTATTCGGCTGATATTTCAACCGCAAAAAAAATCACTGCACAAGAAGCAGATTCTATGGCAGACCGACAATGTAAAATTCATGTTCCGGAATTGGCAAAAGATATCATCGAGCAAATTGCTTTTGAGGCCCGACAAAGCGAATACATTGATCACAAAAGCGGCGTAAGTGCACGAATGAGTATTACGGCGTATGAAAATTTAATTAGTACCGCAGAGCGACGTGCATTGATGAGCGGAGAAAAAGAAACCACGGTTCGTTTCAGCGATCTAATGGGAATGGTTCCTTCGATTACTGGAAAAGTGGAATTGGTTTACGAAGGTGAACAAGAAGGAACTGCATTTGTAGCGAATCAGTTGATTAGTGAAGCAACAAAAACGCTCTTTTTACAGTATTTTCCTAAAATTGAAAAACTGAAGAAATCCGACCAGAAAACAGCGTATGATGCGATTATAAATTGGTTTATCGAAGCAGATTCCTTTGCCTTATCGGACGATGCAACAACAAAAGAGTACAAAAAAGCCTTACTAGAGATTGAACCTTTGGAAGAATTAATTAGCCTTTACCAACCAAAAGTGGCAGAAATTGACCGTTATTTCTTGAAAGAATTTGTGCTTTGGGCATTAGTCGAATTAAAGCAACTTTCCAAGAAAAGAACAGACGAAGGGATGCAATTTAACGATGTTTACGATACGTTTATTAAAGGACTATAACCAAGAAATTATCTGTAGGAAACGCAAGGGATTTGGAGAGTAAATTAAATAAAAACTTTCTTATTTATTTAACCAGATCAATTGTGTTTCCTCCGGTTCTTGCATGCGATCTGCCAAACGGTAATATCTATCGGATAAAGTAGAAAGGAAATCCTGGGCTTTTTTTCCTTCATCGTTTAGTCCAAGCAGAGTATCAATGCCCCAATGTTTCACCAAGTGATCAATGATACTTGCATAGTCGTAGCTTGTATACACGCCTATTTTTTGCGTTACCGAAGCGTAATTTGTATAGAAATTATTTGTTGTACCAAAATCCATCAAGGATGCTGGCATGACTATTTTCTTTTTCATCATCGCTAAGAAAGCTGAAATTCCGCCATTTGGATCTACTTCCAGAATTTTACTCATGAAAAACTTGTACGCTCTTTCGTGCAAAGCCTCTTCGCCAGCAATTGTGCTGCAAATTTTACCAAGAACAGTATCACCAGCTTTGTGCGCTAGTTTTCCGGTATTAACGTGTGAAATTTTTGTTGCTCTTTCTTGAAAAGAAGTATACACAATTCCCTGATACGGATCCGCATCCGTCTGCAAATCGATACCATTATAAATGAGACGTTGAATGGATTTTTCAACCGCATTCATGTCTACTCTTCCACTCAAATAAAGGTATTTATTTAGTAAATCACCATGTCTATTTTCCTCAGCTGTCCATAGTCGTGACCATTTTACCCAAGCACTTTTACTAGAAATATTTCTGTCTTCGTTTACCCCTTCCAATAAATTAAAAAAAGTTTGATAGCTAGGCAAAGCCTCTTCTGTAATCATGTTTCCGATAAGAGAAACGAGAACAGTATCTGGAACATTTGCGATACCTTCTTGCAAAACTTTCACGGCATCCGGGAAATTTGGATCGGAGAAATCCGGCAAGAAATCACTTGGTTGCCAGTTCGTTTCAGGCGCCTGCATTTTGTCTGTAATAAATTGACTTACATGCGGTTCTATGGACTGAATCACTTCTAATTTTTCTTCAAGTAACATGCTAAAACTATGTTGGTTTTTTTCAGATAAATTAGACTCTAAAATATCACGGTACAAAAGTACTTTAAATTAATTCTTTTCCAATCTTTTTGAAGTAATAAAGAGGCGAAACGCTTGTATAATTAAAAACCTTATTTGAAACAAATTTACTCATCCATCTTTCCATCTAAATCTCTAAAAACAAGTTTATAATTAGAAAACACATAACACTTACTGTGTGTTTTTTTTACGAATGGAAACGAAACCCTATGTCCAAACCAATCGCTTACTTCAAAACAAGAAGAAAAAACATTAATCAGTTTATTTCTTTTAGTTTTTGTGTGTTTTTCGAAATTCCCTCATGTTGAAGTATTTAATTATCTCAAGCGTAAATAAAATAGTAAATGCTCCGACTAGCGGAACTATAAAATGTTGCATTCCAGGGTTCTCAAAGTTGAATAGATTGCGCAGAAATGAATTATTTAACAATAGTATCAGTAAGCTGGATGCCGTTACTACAATCAGAAGTAACGCTAAATTCTTTTCCAAGAGTACTGAAATTACATGCCGCGTTTTTGACAATGTTGAAAGTATCAAGAAAATATTCCCAACTATTAAAGCGGTAAATACAATGGCGCGGATTTCACCGTCAGAGTGGTTTTCCTGCATTGCAAGTATGTAAACTAAAATAGCCATTGCGAGCAATAAAAGTCCAATTAATGAACTAGAGAGAAATTTCCGTATACTATAAAATCGCTTGTTTGGATTTCTTGGCGGCCTTGCCATAATGCCGATTTCTTCCTTTTCTGATTCAAAAGCGATGGAACAAACCGGATCGATAATTAGCTCCATAAACACGATATGCAGCGGCATTAAAAAAATAGGAATTTCAGAAAAAAACGCAGGTAACAAAGTTAAACCAATGATTGGAATATGAATTGCAAGAATATATGCCATTGCCTTTTGTAGGTTGTCGAATATTTTACGTCCCAAACGAATTCCGGAAACGATGGAACTGAAATTATCGTCCAATAAAACTATCGAAGAAGCTTCTCTGGCAACATCGGTTCCTTTTTTTCCCATCGCAATGCCAATATCTGCTGCTTTCAGCGCTGGCGCATCGTTTACACCGTCGCCAGTCATTGCAACAATTTCACCATTTGCTTTCAGTGCTTTGATAATTTGTAATTTCTGCTCTGGTACGATTCGCGCAAAGATATTGACCGATTTGATCATTAATTTTAGTTCCTCCTCACTCATCTCATTCAAATCTGCACCAGTCAAAATCGTTTCATTGGAATGCATTCCTGCTTGCGCGGCGATACTTTTTGCAGTTTCCGGATAATCTCCAGTAATCATAATCACTTTAATTCCAGCACTGTAACAGTCTTTAATTGCTTGTGGAACTTCTTCGCGAATTGGATCTTCAAAACCTATAAAACCAATGAATTTAAAGTTAAATTCCCTCTGATTTTCGGGAATTTTCCCACCCGCCCATTCGGCAGATGCCACACCCAAAACGCGTTGGCCTTTTTTTGCGCTTTTTTCAGCTTGAACCAATAAGCTGTTTTTCTCTTCTGAATTGACTTTACACAGCTCGACAATTGCTTCCGGTGAACCTTTTGTATACACCATGTACTTTCCATCTTTTTGTAAAAATGCGCGTGACATGGCGAGTAATTCATTACTCAATGGGTAATCCTTGGCTACTAAAAGATTGGAAACGGACGCATTCTCAGCGAATTTTTTGAAATACGCTTCAATAGATTTCTCCATTGGATCTATAGAATCTTTGTAGGAAGCTAAAAATGCAGCGGTGAGTAATTCTTTTATATTTCCAGTTTGCAGAAGAAAATTATCTCTTTCAAAAATTTGATTTTTGCAAAAAATAGAAGCTACCTCCATTCTATTTTGGGTAATTGTGCCCGTTTTATCGCTACAAAGAACGGTTGCTGAACCAAGAGTTTCAATTGCAGATGGTTTGCGCGTTAGCACATTTTTCTGTGAAAGTCGCCAAGATCCTATGGCTAGAAAAACAGTCAAAACGAGCGGGAATTCTTCTGGCAACATTGCCATGGCAGTAGCAATACCATTTAAAAGCGATTGCATAAAATTTCCGCGGGTAAAATAAAATGCTACTAGTACAATTATACTTAAAAATGCGCCGATAATAAAAAGATTTCGAATGAGGTATTTCATTTCCCTCTGCAAATTGGTTTGGTCTTGCTCAATTTGTTGGAGAGATTTCCCAATTTTACCAAATTCAGTATTACTTCCAGTTTGTGTCACTTTCATCAATCCCTTTCCCTGAACCACTAGTGTACCGCTATAGACACTGCAGTTTAAAGGATTCTCTTCTTTATTTTTCTTCCTAACCGCTATAGATTCACCAGTCAAAATGGATTCATCGACCGTTAGATTTTGATTAGAATAGATAATTCCGTCGGCCGGAATTCGATCGCCTTCCTGTAGAATTACCAAATCTTCCCTAACCACGTCTCTACCTGCAATTCGTATTTCCAAACCATCTCGAATAACTAAAGCGCGCGGTGACGAAAGTTTTCGCAGTGCATCCAATGCTTTCTCCGTTTTTTGGTATTGGTAAAAAGTAATGAAGATGATTAAGAATACCCAGCATAAAAGAATTACGCCTTCCACATAATCTCCCAAAATAAGGTAGAGTGCGCCACAACTGATTAGAAGAATAAACATTGGTTCCTTTATTACTTCCAGTACAATTTGCCAAATGTTTTTGGACTGTGCAGAAGGAATTTCATTATATCCATCTACTTTCAACTTCTGTATTGCTCTTTCTGAACTTAAACCTTCCACCATTTCAACTAATTTAAAACTTAAATTCTAGCTATTTTGAAACCTTGGCATACTAAAAAGCTATATCGCAGAAAAAAATTTATTCCGTTGCATAGATTATTTTTAAAGGATTTAGTCATGTTTATTAGCCATTAGAACGTATAAAAAATATCTATGCTCTCCCTAAGTTAAACAAAATAAGAGGTCATTTCAAAAAGAAACTAAAAATTTGGAAATATAGGCAGTTAGAAAGATAAGTAACTATTAAGTCAGTCCTTAAAATAATTCAAAATGTTAATTGTTAATGACATATACCTTCTGAACTCAAGCCATTAATGCAACTTTTGGTTTAAACAATAATTTTTCCCTTACAAATATGGGAAATTTCCTTTTGCTATTTTCGGGAACAATTATTCAATTACTTTTTTGTCAGATTTGAAATGTTTGTGTTTCAGAAATTGGCTTTTTAAGGGCTGACTATCTAAATCTTTCTTAAAAAATAATCGTTAAAATAATTCTGAAAATGACTAGTTATTATTTGCTGATTTCTGAGTCAACAGATTTTGGCAATAAAACAACTACAACACGACGATTCAGTGCGCGACCTTCTGGTGTAATATTATCTGCTGCCGGTTGGGCTTCACCATAATTCACGAGAGAAATATTCTCTTTGCTAATTCCGTAACGAAGTAAATATTGATAAACCTTTTTGGATCGTTTAGCCGAAAGATTAAGATTGTAAGCATCGTTCCCTTTGCTATCTGTGTGACCTTCTATCCGAATTGTACCTTCAAAGGATTGAACAAGTTCTAGCAAATAATTCAACTTCTCCTCTTCCTCTTTTTTAATAAGCGATTTATCAAAATCAAAGTAAAACGTAATTGGATAAGCATATGCCATTAATCCTTTCAATTCTTGTTCCGTCAATACTAGATGCTCCGAAAGAATTTTTAGATCAATATTTCGGTCTTCTGTTACAAAAGGAATGACTTTCTCCTGCGCAAAATCTTTTTCTAAGGCCAATTTATCACTTGAATTATCAAACTTTTGTTTTTCATTAACAAATGCAGAAACGTTTGAATCCGAAAGCGTAGAATTCGAAAGGTTTTCTAGATTGTTTGTACTATTTGATGCTAAATTTGCAGGGTTTATTGCATTCGAACTGGTATCTGTAATAAGGTAACTTTCAGATATTACTTGTTCATAGAGTTTAACTTTCTCTTCAAAAGGAATATTTGAAGCGGTATCTACATAATTCATCATCCGCAAGGTAGCACTCTCAAAATCGTTTGCCAATAACTGTAATTGTGATTCCTGTTCTTTAATCCGTTGCATTGCCTTTTCAATCAAAAGTGCATTGGGGTCGTTTTCCTTCACCAATTTTGTGTATAACTGATCTAATTCAGCCAATAATTCTTGATTTTCGTTCGGGTCAACTATCTTTTGTTTCTTAAGTTTAGGAATATAAAACTGAAGAATATCATCTCCGTTTTTTTGATTATCCCCTCGATTACTGGAGATATATCCTTTATTTTCATCTGTGAAAAAAATCGATAAGTCATCGAATGGTGAATTAATTGGTTCATCCAATAATGTAATCGTTTGCAAGTCGCTGCTGCTGTAT
>CAIYXD010000089.1 GCA_903930085.1 uncultured Flavobacteriia bacterium | reverse complement strand
TCGGAAATTACCAATAATGATTTCTCTATCGATATAGATTTTCCAAAACATGCTTCTCCAATAAAGATTGAATACGTTAATTTTCAAAAGAAAATGATCGATTCTTTGGTAATAAATGATTCCATTCAAGGCCTTGCGTTGGAAATTATCACCGATGGAATGAAATCAAATTTTTTAACGAAAGGCGGTTTTATGCTCTCTGGAGATGTAGCAATTTCCTTCGAGAAAAAAGATGCGATGCCAGGAATTGAATTGATCCAGAAAGGTTCGAAAATCATGGTGCGATCCGAACAGCCAATGCGGTATTTGCCGATGTCTCAAATGCAAGCGGCGCGCCAAAGTGGAAAGGAAATTGCAGATTCACTGTATGTTGTGATTCCCGCAGATACGCTTGTGCCTTTTCAAACTACAACATTGTACCAAGTCGGTGGACAGCAAATTGTATTCAAGAAAATAATTAATCACGCCAAAAAGATGCTGATTTCTTCTGGTAAGAAAAAAGAAGGGTCGGATTATCTGACGGTGAAGGTTACGGATGGCAAAGAATCCAAAATTATTCAATTGGAAGGCGGAATGGGCGCTATTCCGGAACACGAAGTTTTCTCACTTGGTGGATTAATTTATGAAATGGAATATGGTTCAGCTAAAATAGATGTGCCGTTTTATATTGCGTGTAAGGATTTCCAGTTGGACAGATATCCAGGAACGGAAGCTCCATCTTCTTTTGCAAGTGAAGTTTCTATTATCGATGAAAAAAATAAATATACCCGAAACCAACGGATTTTCATGAACAATGTAATGGATTATGGAGGATTTAGATTTTTCCAATCCAGCTACGATCCGGATGAAAAAGGCACAAGATTGAGCGTGAACCACGACTGGTGGGGAACGAATATTACGTATTTCGGATATTTGTTAATGTCGATTGGAATGGTACTTTCCTTGTTTGCCCCAGTTGGTAGATTTAGAGAGCTGAACGAAAAATTGCGCAAGTCGCGGGAGAAAAGAGAGCAGTTGATGAAAATTTTTATTCTGGTATTCACTTTAGGAATCTCCGGATTTGGACAAGCGCAGGAATCGCATGAAGGACATGACCATGCGGCACATTCGAATGCTGATCACACGCAGCAAACAGCAACTCCTCCGCAAAAAGGAAAACCCGTTTTTGGCATTATGTCCAAAGAACATTCCGATGAAATCGCGTCTTTATTGGTGCAAGATTTTGAAGGAAGAATTGTGCCGATGCACACTTTAGGCGTTACGCTACTTAGAAAGATTCACCGAGCAGATAAATTCAAGGAATACAACGCTGTGCAAACAGTTGTAAGCATGCACATGTATCCAGATTATTGGTACGATCAAAAGATTGTTTACGTTTCTTCCAATCTGAAGGAAAGTTTCGGTATAACGGAAAATTATGCTTCGATAGGTGATTTACTCAATGAAAAAAATGAATTTAAATTAGCGAGAGAACATGAATTGGCGCACCAAAAACTAGAATCGAAGCGCAATGAATTCGATAAGAATCTAATCAAATTAGTGGATCGTTACCAAGTCATTCAAAGTTTCACTGCTTGGAGTTATATGCGTTTGATTCCATTGAAAAATGATTCGACAAATACGTGGTACAATCCTATTGACGAGCGCGTTTACCAATCGGATTCTGTCGCATTTTATACCACATTGAACTATTTTAAGGAATTGTTCATCGCAGCAAATTCAAACGATTACACCAAATCAAACGAGGCACTTGTTCAACTGAAAAAGATGCAACGGGAAGTAGCAGCAGCAATTGTCCCTTCCGAAACAGCTGTCGGCGTGGAAATAAGCTACAATAAAATGAGCATTTTCAAGAATTCTTACCGCATGTATTTGTTTCTTGGTTTGATCTTATTGGTTATTTTCTTTGTCAAGATTTTTGTGAAACCATCTCCATTCGTGCTGAAAGTTTTTTCAATTACGTCGAAAATATTTACAGCATTGATGATTGTTGCGTTTGTGTACCATGGAATCGGACTTGGATTCCGTTGGTTTATTTCTGGTCACGCACCATGGAGCAATGGGTACGAAGCTGTAATTTTTATCGCTTGGGTAACTATGATTGCTGGATTTGCCTTTGCACGAAAAAATCCGGTTATTTTGGCTGGAACGGCAATTTTAGCAGCACTGATGATTTTTGTAACGGAAATGAATCTTTTAGATCCGGAGGTTACACCTTTGCAGCCAGTTTTGAAATCGTATTGGTTGATGATCCACGTTGCAATTATTACAGGTAGCTATGGTTTTCTGGGATTGGGAGCAATTCTCGGTTTACTGAATCTGAACCTATTCATTTTTCGAAATAAAAAGAATGGAAAATTGGTTACGATGAATATCAACGAACTTACGTATGTTTCAGAAATGACGATTACAGTTGGTTTGTTTATGCTGACAATTGGTACTTTTTTAGGCGGAATTTGGGCAAATGAATCGTGGGGAAGGTATTGGGGTTGGGATCCTAAAGAAACTTGGGCCTTAGTTTCCGTTTTGGTTTATGCCGTGATTTTACACGTGCGTTATATTCCAGCGTTGCAGAGTAAATTTTTATTCAATACGCTAAGTTTGTGGGGTTATTCCGCAATACTTTTCACATTCTTTGGTGTGAATTTTTACCTGGTTGGTTTACATTCCTATGCGCAGGGAGACGGTTTAGGTTCCATTCCACCGGGAATTATCGTTGCTGTAATTGTATTTATCATGCTAACACTTATAGCATCGGACAGAAACAAGTTATATCTGAATACTTACAAATCAAAAAGTTGGTCAAGAATAGTTTTTGATTACCTCGTGTTCAAGGTGCTTCTCCCATACGCAGCATTTCTCTATTTTTCAGCGAAATTCACACAGCAAATGCAAGAAACAAAAACAGTAACCAACACCGTTTCTTTTTGGACAACTACCTTGTATTGGCTAGTGGTTTTTGGCGTTATTTTATTAGCCTACGAAATTGTAAAAAAGTTCCTTGTAAAGAAAACAAGTAATTAAAAGTTAATTAGACGGATTAATTCTGAAAATATGAATCTTGAAAAAGTAGACATTTTAGCATTTGCTGCACATCCGGACGATATTGAGTTGGGAGCATCTGGAACGCTAATGAAACATATTGCCGAAGGTAAAACTGTTGCAATCGTTGATTTGACGCAAGGAGAATTAGGTTCCCGCGGAACCCTGGAAACGCGTTTTGAAGAAGCGCAGGAAGCTTCTAAAATAATGGGTGTTTCTTTTCGAACCAATTTGAAAATGCCGGACGGATTCTTTGATTTATCCGAAAGCAATAAGCGGTTGATTATTCAGCAAATAAGACGTTTTCAGCCAACAATCGTTTTAGCAAATGCAATCGAAGATCGACATCCAGATCACGGTCGCGCCTCCAAACTCGTTTCAGAAGCTTGCTTTTTAGCAGGATTGATTAAAGTAGAAACATCTTGGGATGGACTTACACAGAAAGCTTTTCGTCCGGCAGTGGTTTACCATTATATTCAAGATCGCCATATTGAACCAGATTTTATCGTAGATGTAACGGATTTTGTAGAGCGCAAGTTTGAATGTATCAAAGCCTATAAAACCCAATTTTTCGACCCAAATTCAACCGAACCTCAAACGCCAATTTCAGGAGAAGAATTTTTGGATGTTTTGAAAGGGAGAATGCAATTCTTAGGAAGAACTATTGGAACGAAATATGCCGAAGGATTTACGGTTGAAAGACAAATAGGCGTTCAAAGTTTTTTCGATTTAATTTAAAATCCAACTCCTAGACAACCTTAAAAATAAAAATAGAGTCTATTTATAAAGAATTTGAAATATCATAACACTTACAATAATAAAAAATGAAAAACTATCTTATATTATTTACGATATTGCTATTAAATTCAACGGTTAAATCCCAATGTAATGGAACGGAGCCCACTTTTGATCTTGGAAACGATACTGTTTTGTGTGTCGGCCAATCTTTAACGCTATCCGCAGCGCCAGGATATGATTATTACAATTGGACCAATGGAAGTTTTCAAACTTCTACAGTCGTTTCCGCAAATGGAACGTATGCAGTAACCGCGGGGATTCTTGGTCAAAATTTAGTTTTGAATGGTGCTTTTCAAGGCGGTACAACTGCAGCGTCTAATAATTTTACGACTGCTTATTTTCCAGGAACGGGCGGAACGTATGGTTTATTGTCGAATCAAGGTCAATTTGCTATTGCAACTTCTCCATCTTTGACACATAATAATTTTATTAATTGTCCGGATCATACAACAGGAACTGGAAATATGTTGGTTGCAAATGGCGCATCTATTGCGAACACAAACGTTTGGACACAAACGATTGCGGTAACTCCTAATACAGATTATTTGTTTTCTTTTTGGCAAATGAATGTTTTGAATTCACCGCAGGTTTCTAATTTGCAGCTATTCATCAATAATGTTCCAATATCTGCGATTGTTCCAACACCTACTACTGCTTGCAGTTGGGTTGAAAATAGTGGTAGCTGGAACTCTTTAGGCGCCACACAAGCTATTTTATCCATTGTCAATCAAAGTACCGTTAATTCTGGAAATGATTTCGCTATTGATGATGTTTATTTTGCCCCAATTTGTATTGTAACGGACAGTATTTCAGTTTCTTACGATACGATTCAAGTAAATGCTGGTGCGGATATTTTGTTTTGTGCAAATGAATCTGAAAATTTGCTCGGATCTGCTAATGTTCCAGTTTCTTCTTATGCTTGGAGTTCCGGACAAACAACTCCACAGATTACGCCGCTTACTGCTGGAACGTATACATTGACTGGAACATCTTTGAATGGTTGCACAGCAACTGATAATGTAAATGTTGTTATTACGCCTATGAACTGGAACATCAACGATATTTTAATTGGAAACACGGAATGCAACCAAAATAATGGCTATGTTTCCGTACTTACAAGTGGAACATTTCAAGTTCCTGCATTTTATAATTGGACAGGACCAGGACCAAACAGCACGAATTTTATAAACGCTTCTGTTTGGGATAATTTATCCATTGGGTGGTATTATTTGTCGATTGAATCGAATGGTTGTTTCCGTTATGATTCGGTTGAGGTTTTACCAAATAACCCACCAAGTGTTACCTTAAGTGCTGCGCCTTTATCTGGTAATTATCCATTAACCGTAGGATTTCAAAGTACCAGCCAAAATGCAAATCTTTTCGAATGGGATTTTGGAAATGGAACCTCCTTTTTGGATTCCAACTTGACGAATCAAACGCAAGTCTACACTACTGCTGGAGTCTACACAGCAATGGTAATCGCTGTAAATGGAGAATGTTCCGATACTGCTTTTGTAACGATTACAGTTACAAGTCCGCCAATTGATCCAATTGATCCCATCGAACCAATTATTCCTGTACCGGTTTCCCTGGAAACAGCGAATGTCTTTACACCAAACAACGATGGAATAAATGATGTGTATGTATTTAAATTGGAAAATATAGTAGAATTAGACCTACAAATTTTGAATCGTTGGGGACTTTTAATGTATACAAGTTCGGCAGTCACTGCTTCTTGGAACGGGGAAAGTATTTCTGGAATTCCAGCAGACGATGGGGTGTATTTCTATATTTTCAAGGCAAAAGGAGTTCAAGGAGAATTATTTGATGGACACGGATTTATCCAATTGATTCGTTAATTTAAAGAAGCTGAAGTATTTGGGTAGGATTTCCATTGAATTCGATGGAATCCTGCACTTTTTTTCCCACTAATAATTTTCCGACTGGAGCATTTGGAGTAATGCAAAAAAGGGTGGTTCCAGCAACATTTAAAATGCCAATTCCAACGGAAATATAAAACCAACCACTACTGGTTTCAACCAAGCTACCAAGTTGAATGCTATCGGAAACAAATGTCGGTTGGATGCGTTTCAAAATAGTATGAAGTTTCGTCATTTCAATTAACTGTCCTCCAATTTTTTCCTGTTCGAGTTGCGCCATTGCACGGCTTGTCTCGTGTTTATCGCCAGCAGAGCTTTTCGATTCATTTGCCGTAGCATCGAATGCATCCTGCAACATTTCGTTCAATTGGTGCATTCTCCGAGAAACTTCCTGCACAACGACAGCATGAACGGTTGTTTTATCCATTGAATTTTTGGTAAAGATTTTTTAATTGCTGCAAAACGGTTTCATCCGAAAATTGAAGAGCGTATTCCCGAATAGCATTGGAATCGAATTCCATGCCATTCAACACCTTTTCTAGTGCGATTGCCAATCCAAGACTATCTTTTTGTTTTACCGCTAATCCAATATATTCTGGTATGTGTTGTGCGATTCCAACCGGCGTTGTAATTGTCGGAATTCCGCAAGCCCAAGCTTCTGTTAGAACGATGGAAAAAGTTTCATAGTCTGAAAAAAGCACAAAAGCATCACTTTTTTGGTAGTACGAAACTAACTCCGTCTGCAGCGTAGGTCCAACGAATTTCACCAACTCCTCAATGTCCTTTTCTTTCGCTATTTTTTGTAATTCTAGAGAAGATTCATCGCTGATAATTGTTAGCGTAAAATTCGAATATCCTTTATCGTGCAGTAACTGGATTGCATCGAGAATTCCAACCGGATTCTTCACAGAAGTGTCAAGTGTGGAAATATGTAGGAATTCAAACTTTTCTTTTTTCTTTTTTTCAGCAGGAAAAAAAAGTGTTGTATTTGTTGGGTTTGGTATGGTAGCAATTTCCTCCGTATTGAAATAAACTTGTAAATCTTGTCGGAGAACTTCAGAAACGGCAACCAATTGGTCTATGTTTTTGCGAATTACTTTCAGTAGGAACTTCTCTTTCAAATCCCATTTTTTTCTTTTTTCCTTTCGGAAATAGGAGCCATGCTCTGTTATTATGAGCGGACAGTTGAATTTATTCTTTGCTCGAAGAAATAAATAGCAATTTGGTAAAAGCACATGTCCATGAATCAAATCGACCTTTTCAATGGATTGCAAGCCCTCTAAAAATGCAGCGTCTCGTTCTTTTTTACGCGAAAAGAAATGCGTTCCCTTTGGGTGGTAAATTATTTTCTCTGTTAGATTTTCTCGTTCGGTAATATGCCATTCCTGTTCTGAAATCGTGGAGTCAGCAACAACATGTAAAACAGTAACTTGAAAATCTTTTGCTAGAATTTCCGCTTGTCGTTGCACAAAATTACCAAGAAATGGTGCAGATCTATTCGGATACCAGGAACTAAGTAGTAGAATATGTTTTCGATCGTTTTCCATTAAATCATCAAATTGGAATAAATTATTTTACAAAAACTACTTCTTCGTATGGCACTCTGAATCTTGGTCCCCAAATTCCTTCTTGTGTTCCTTTTCCAACCGATATTATCATGTTAATTTCTGCACCACGTGGCAAATTTAGTGCTTTTTTTACCCTTTTTTGATCGAAACCTTCCATTGGACACGATTCAAAACCTTCAGCTGCGATGGATAACATAAATGTTTGTGCTGCAAGTGCGCAGGATTTGTGCACGGTAACGCGCTGGTCAGCTTTACCTCCGAAGCGCATGAATGGTTTACGAATTCCAGCGAAAAAACAAATTGCTCTCCGCACAAAAGTTAGAAAACCAAAAATATCATTTCGGTAGAGTAGCGGCATAACTTTTCCATAATAGTCTAGTCCGCCTTTTTCCAGTTTAGTTGGCTCGCCGGTTGCTGTTTCTCGAATCCGATCCATATTCCATTGTGCGCGTTTTTTCCAAAGGTCTTTTCGGGTAACGAAAACAACCATTTCTTTCGCCGTTTTTGCTGCAGATTGATTCAAGCACAAGGGAATAAATTTTTGCTTCTCTTCCTCCGAGTGAATCCAATAAAACTCCCATAATTGCATGTTACTGCTATTTGGCGAAAGTATCGACCTTTCCAAACTGCGTTTTATTACTTCCTCCGGAATAGCGATGGCAGGATCAAAAGTTCTGTTGGAACGTCTGTGTTCTATAATTGCTTGAAATTCTTTAGCGTACATATTTTAAAATTCTATTCATTTATTAGGCGTCAAAATAGTTTTTTACGTTCGAGCAGATTGAACAGGAATTGAAATTACAGCACGAAACGTATGAGAAAGCAATCTATTTTAACGTTCATTTTAATCCAACAGGAAGTTAATTTCTCACGTTAGGAATTAAGCTGGAATTTTATCTTAAATTCCTGCATGTTAATTTACACCAATGTTTTTTCAAAAACAACTTTCACTTGTTCCAATGCAAAATCGATTTCTTCTTTTGTGGTGTATCTGGAGAAGGAAAAACGCACATTCGGACGCGACATATCTGCATGAATTCCTTCCAAAACGTGCGAACCTTTTGCCGCACCGGAAGTACATGCAGAACCGCCACTAACCGCCACACCTTTCAAATCGAGTGTAAAGAGTAACATTCCTGCTTTTTCAGTTTTCGGGAAACACACATTTAAAACAGTGTACAACGATTTTTCAGGATCTATTTCCCCATGAAATGAAATATCTTCAAATATTTCTCTGAACTGCTCAATCATATAGGATTTAAGTCCTTGAACATGTTTTTGGTGGCCTTCCAAATCTTCGTAAGCCAATTCCATTGCTTTTGCTAAACCAACAATTCCCGAAACATTTTCTGTTCCGCCGCGCAAACCACGTTCCTGAGATCCGCCATGAATTAAAGCTTCCACTTTTCTATTTTTATTGATATATAAAAATCCGATTCCCTTTGGACCATGAAATTTATGCGCTGCGCAAGCAATAAAGTCCATATCCAATTCTTTCAAATCCAAGAAATAATGCCCCATGGTTTGAACGGTATCGGAATGAAAATAAGCATCGTATTTGCGACACATTTCACTGACAATTTTTAAGGGAAGCAAGGTTGCAATTTCATTGTTTGCATGCATCAATGAAACCAAGGTTTTTTCGCTGGTTTTTAGTAAACGTTCTAAATCTTCCAAATCCACCAATCCACTTTTGGAAACCTTTACATAACTGATTCTAGCGTCGCCAGATTTAGCAATGGCCTCTGCAGTATGTCCAACAGCGTGGTGTTCTATTTCAGAAGTAATAATATGCGTAACACCCATTTGGTGAACGGATGAAAAAAGCGCCATGTTATCCGCTTCCGTTCCACCAGAAGTGAAAATAATTTCGGAAGGTTGACAATTCAGCATTTTTGCGATTGTTCTGCGGGATGTTTCTATCCATGCTTTGGATTGCCGGCCATAATAATGCGTCGAAGATGGGTTTCCAAATCCTTCTTTCAAAACAGGAAGCATTGCTTCTACAACTTCCGGAGCAATTGGCGTTGTGGCAGCATTATCAAGATATACACGCATAAAATTAATTTTGGCGAAGATACAAATTTGTTGCTAAAACGGACACTAATTTAAAACCAATTCTAGATAGGTGAATCAGAAATTAAAAAGGCAGAAAACCGAATCATTTGACAAAAAAAAAGCGATCTATTGAGACCGCTATTCAGATTTAGTTGTGTATGTTTTACATCCACTTTGCTGCAAATCGGTTAAAATCTGCACGCAATTCCTTGAAGTTTTTCTCAAAACCAACAATCAGTTTTTGTTCTTTTGTATGGTATTCAACTTTTCTATGGTCTATAGCAACTGGATTTTTATCTACTTCTAGTTCTAGTTCTTTTTCATTATTTTTAATTAAATGTGAGATTTCGTTGATTGCATTTTCCTGAATCATCAATTGATTCTGAAATCTTTCCGTATCAACCATTGCCTCTGCGGACGAATTTTTTGAAGCTATTTCCTTTAAACGGCCAGTTAAAATGATTACTTCATCCTTGTAGAAATCTAATTTGCTTGACCATTCTGTGTTTTCCTCGTGTTGCTTGTAAACGGACTCCTGTGTTTTCATGTTTTTGTTTTTTTAAGATGACAGATCAAATTTCACAAAGGTTTTTGCTCTATTCCTTCGAATAACAAAGGTTTTTATATTCTGTTAAAAAAAACATGATTACTATCATACTAGCGATTGATAAGCATCACTTATCTTAAAAGTGGAAGTAGTATTTTGAGCATTTTTTTTTGGGCGTTTCCCTTTCGGGTCGGGCTTTTCGTTGCAATCTTTTGTTTTTGAAATAAAAGCAAAAGGATTTTCACTTCAATCCCTAACGCAAACAATTTTTCTATTTTGCAGGTTTATGGCAACAACTCATCTCTGCCGCTGGCGTTTGTCGGAAGTGGGTTTTGGTTACAGAAACCTTTGGACTTACATACGGAATACCGAGGTTCATTCCCCGGAGCACGATCAGTAAGCCTACAACAGTTATAAGATACGGAACGATTTTAGAAAATTTATGGCGCATTTTAGCATCGATTCTATTTGCTGCAAATCCAACTGCAATCATGGATGGCAACGTTCCAATTCCGAAAGCAATCATTGCGGATGCGCTACCAATTGGATTTCCAGCTAAAAGAGAATTTAATAGCCCCGCGTAAACCATTCCACAGGGTAAAAGTCCATTTAAAACGCCTAGAATCCCGATTTTGAAAGGCGATTTTGAAGTAATTACCTTCCTAAGACTTTGACGAATGAAATCGTGTATCCCAAAACTAGGAAACTTGGAGAATAGTGCTGCGCTGTAACATTTTTTCCAAGCAAACACGATTAAAAATAGGCCCGATACAATACTTAAACCTTGTAAAAAACCCAGAGTTTGAATCGTTAATCCAATGCTTCCGACAAGTAATCCAAGAATGGAATAGGTAAGTATCCTGCCAAAATTGTAGTGTAAAACGCCTTTTAAAATCGTCCAATTAGAAGTTCTGTTTACCGGAATAGCTAATGCAATAGGCCCGCACATACCAATACAATGTAAATTGGAAGTAAGACCTAAAATAAATCCTAATACTAAAACATTTTCCATATTATATGGTAATTTCCTCCTTTTGTAGACACGGTTTTTGGTTGTGTTTAAAATGGAGTTGGATGGAATAATTACCTTTTTCTAAAGTCGTTTTAGGAACTAAATAGGTTTTCGTTCCGTTAACCTGAAATAGTTTGTCCAATTTTGTATTG
>CAIYXD010000088.1 GCA_903930085.1 uncultured Flavobacteriia bacterium | reverse complement strand
CTGCTTTTAATCTAAAAAGCGAACAAATTAAAGAACTTACACCGGGTCATGCCTTGATTATCAAAAAAAATGGTCAAGTTTCTGAAACGAAGATTAATGAACCAAAAGAACCTTTAAAATGTTCCTTCGAACGTATTTATTTCTCTCGTGGAAATGATATTGAGATTTATAATGAACGAAAGTTATTAGGTAAAAATATTGTTCCGCAAGTCCTAGATGCAATTGATCACGATTTGGATAATTCTGTTTTTTCCTTTATCCCAAATACCGCAGAGGTATCCTTTTATGGCATGATAAAAGGGTTGGAAGATTATTTAAATGACCGTAAATTTAATGCTATCAAAGCGCTCGGAAATTCTCTAACGGATGAGAAATTACACGAAATAATATACCAAAGAGCCCGAATTGAAAAAATTGCAATCAAGGATGCTAAATTAAGAACGTTTATTACGCAGGACGCATCTCGAGACGACCTTGTAGCGCATGTTTACGATATTACCTACGGAAGTGTAAAAAGAAATCAGGATAATTTAGTTGTAATCGACGATTCAATCGTACGTGGCACAACTTTAAAACAAAGCATTCTGCGTATTTTAGATCGTCTAGATCCTAAGAAAATTGTTGTCGTTTCTTCTGCGCCACAAATTCGTTTCCCAGATTGCTACGGAATAGACATGGCAAAACTTGGTGATTTTATCGCTTTTGAAGCTACGATTCACTTGTTGAGAGAAAGAGGAATGGAAGACGTTATAACAAACGTTTATAACAAATGTAAGGAACAAGTTCATTTACCGAAGGAACAAATTAAAAACTACGTAAAAGAAATTTACGCCCCTTTCTCCAACGAGGAAGTATCTGCAAAGATTGCTGAATTATTGACACCACCAAATATTCATGCAAAAGTTGAAATCATATACCAAACAGTTGAAAATTTACATTTATCTTGTCCTAATAATTTAGGAGATTGGTATTTTACAGGAAACTATCCTACGCCAGGCGGAAATAAAGTTGTGAATACGGCCTTTATCAATTGGGTAGAAGGAAAAAACATCAGAGCCTATTAAAATTAATCACGAACTTAACTTTTAAAGTTGTCTAAAGGATTCACAATCTCGCTTCGGTTAACTTTAACTGTTCGTCCATTTTATTGCTTTAAAAAGGTGAAAATTGCATGAAAAAACAAACCGCCATATTTTTTTATATTCTTGGAGCGTACGTTGTGCTGCAGTTTGTTTGGTGGGGGTATCATCTAATTGAGCTTACGGAAGAATTAAAAAAAGAGCCCGCTGAAATCGCAAAAAGGATTACGATGATCTTTGGTGAAGGCCTTGTGTTTTTTGGAATATTAATTTTTGGCCTATCTAAAATTCGTTCTTCCATCATCAAAGAATTACGCCTATCGGAAAGACAGAACAATTTTCTTTTGTCGGTAACGCATGAATTAAAAACTCCTTTGGCGGCAAACAAATTGTATCTCCAAACGATCCTTAAAAGAAAGTTAGATGAACAGAGCAAAACAGATCTTTTGCAGAAAGCTGTGCAGGAAAATGAGCGGCTCGAGCTAATGATTGACAATATTCTGAATGCGTCAAGAATTGAGAACAAGGCATTACAACCAATTAAAGAAGAAAAAAATCTTTCTGAAATAATGAACTCCGTTGTCGATAGGTTCCACCGGCGTAACCAAAAAGAATTTATTACCTGTGAGATTGAATCGGGAATAGTTGTGCCTGTTGATGTCTTCTTTATGGAAACAATCCTCAATAATTTAATTGAAAACGCAATTAAATATGGCACGATTGAGAAAGGAATTTCCGTTTACCTTTTTAGAAAGAATCACGATATATTATTTGGGGTAAAAGACCAAGGCCCAGGAATTTCAAAAGAGCTTCAAAAACAAATTTTTTATAAATTCTTTCGTGCTGGAAATGAGGAAACACGCATGAAAAAAGGGAGTGGACTAGGTTTATTTATCGTTTCCGAACTTGTCCGAATGCACGATGCAAAAATTATTTACAAAGAAAATAGTCCATCAGGTGCCAATTTTGAAATAACTTTGAACGTATGACAAATCATTTTGGATTAATAATTCTGGATGGCTGGGGATTGGGAGATCACTCAAAGTCAGATGCTGTATTTAATGCAAATACGCCATTCATGGACGAATTATTACGCAACCATCCAAACGCAAAATTAATTACCTGTGGCGAAGACGTTGGCTTGCCCAAAGGGCAAATGGGCAATTCAGAAGTTGGACATTTAAATATTGGCGCTGGTCGCATCGTATACCAAGAATTAACCCGAATCAATAAGTCTATTAAAGATGGTGAATTCTTTCAAAATACGGTTTTGTTAGATGCCATGAAAAAAGCGAAAGAAGGTGGTAAAAAACTACATTTCATGGGCTTGGTTTCCAATGGTGGCGTGCACAGTTCGCAAGAACATTTGTATGCGCTTTGTAAAATGGCGGAAGATAATGGCGTAAAAGATGTATTTATCCACGCTTTCACGGATGGGCGCGATTGCGATCCGAAAAGCGCTT
>CAIYXD010000087.1 GCA_903930085.1 uncultured Flavobacteriia bacterium | reverse complement strand
GATTTTAGATTGCTTCAAACTTGGACAATACACTTCTATTTCTTCTTTAAACAATGGAATAGTGCGCAAACGCTGATCCATCACTGGACCGGCCAATATTGCCATATCCAATTCCTTCCGCTCGAGAGAAAGTAGTAATTCTTCCGTCTTTTGTTCCTCAATGAGCAACTGCACGCCGCTAACTTTTTCTTGCCAAGTTGAAAACATATCCGGAACCAAGTAAGCTGCAACAGTTGGAATAATTCCAATTTTCACTTGTTCCTTGTAATTCCCCTTTAATTTTTGGAGCAGAATTTCAATTTTTCCAGACTCATTCAACACCTCACGAATAACAGGAATCAAACTTTCACCAAAAGGGGTAAGTTCTATTGGGTTTCTAGAACGGTCAAAAATTGGAAAGCCTAAATGATCTTCTGCTTTTTTTACTTGCATGGATAAAGTTGGTTGCGTTACAAAGCACAATTCACTTGCTCGTTGAAATTGCCTTTGTTCGCTAAGCACTAAAACATAGTGCATTTGTTGAATAGATATCATATAGACATAATTGATGTGATTATAAAATTAATCAATAATAATTATACTAAAAAATATTTAAATTTGCACTTGTAATACAACAAATAGAAACTTAGAATTAAAGAAATTTCCTCCTAATTATTTCATTTAAAAACAAAAAATGAAATTGGATGTTTAACTTTTAAATCAAGTAATACCTTAAAGGGTTTTGTTAATTTTGTAATATATTTAAGCGTTTAAAAAATTTAATTTAATAACTAATAAAAAAATAAAAACATGAGTTTAGTAGGTAAACAATTTCCAGACATCACAGTAAAGGCAATGGATGAGATGGGTGATGCATTTCATTTGAATGTTTTAGACAAGGCAGTTAGCAACAAACAAAAAGTACTTTTATTCTGGTACCCGAAGGATTTTACTTTCGTTTGTCCAACGGAATTACATGCGTTTCAAGCAGCAGCAGAGGAATTCAAAAAGCGTAATACTATTCTAATTGGAGCATCTTGCGATACTGCGGAAGTACATTTTGCATGGTTGACAACAGCGAAAGATAATGGTGGAATCGAAGGTGTTCAATATCCGCTTTTAGCAGATTCTACGCGAGCGCTTTCTTCTGTTTTAGGAATTTTAGACGACGAAGATAGTGTAACTTACAGAGCTACTTATTTGATTGCAGAAGATGGATCAGTATTCCACGAATCTGTAAACCACATGCCAATTGGAAGAAACGTTCACGAGTACATTCGAATTATCGATGCATTCACACACGTTCAAAAATTTGGCGAAGTTTGTCCTGCAAACTGGGAAGAAGGAAAAGATGCGATGGATGCTACCAAAACTGGTGTTGCTGACTATTTAAAATCTCACTAAGATGCAAGATTTAGAAGCGGATAATTTAGAGCAATTGGTTGCGGGAAATGCAAAAGTTATGGTGCAATATGGCGCTACATGGTGCGGAAACTGTAAACTTACAAAACCTAAGTTCAAGAAGCTTTCCGCAGAAAATGAAGGAATAGTTTTCATTTATGTCGATGCGGAGAAATTTCCAAATTCACGAAAATTAGCAGATGTTAGCAATCTACCAACGTTTGCAGGTTTTGTGAACGGAAAATTGGTAAAACAAACGCAAGGAAACAAAATTGAAGTTATAGAGGAGGTATTACATGAAGTTACCAATAATTAAACACCTGACAAACTTCATTGAAGAAAACGATGAAGATTACCTCATCGAAGCGATGGAAGTTTTGGAATCGATGATAGAAATACCTTCTTTGAAAGATGAAGAATTGGATGTTATCGGTGAATTATTATCGAACTTCTCTGGAGCATTAGAAGTGAAAAACAAAATGCGAACAGAAGGACTTTCCCAAAAAGATGCATTGAATGATTTCATGAAACGCGTCACCGGATCGATTGATAAATAAGGAATCCAAATAAATACTTTTTAAACACCATCTTCGGATGGTGTTTTTTTTTATACTTATTCCACAAAATCCAAATCGCGGTTGTGAGTTTCCGCAATGGTTAACGTCGAATAAATTCCAAGTGTAAAACTGATGGCACCAACAATAACGGCAGCATAAACGACTCCTGTGCTTGGTTTAAAGAAATCAAACAAGAGAATCATTACAATCAATAATCCGCGAACCATGTTTGGAATTGTCGTGGCGGCCGTAGCGCGGATATTTGTTCCGAATTGCTCTGCTCCTACTGTCACGAACATTGCCCAATATCCAGTTCCCAAACCAAGCCATGTGCAAAAGAAATAATAACTACTTGCCGATTTCGCGCCACCAAACAACATCAATACGATTCCGATGAGTGTAAAAACCATCATCCAAAAAATTGCTTTTTTGCGCGAATGCAGCCAATGACTAATGAATCCACTGGCAAAATCTCCCGCCGAAATACCAATATACGCCCACATGATTGCTTGTCCTGGATCAATCGCTTCTTTAATCCCTAATTCAGGTGCAAACTGATTGCCTAAAACCGCCAAAATCCCTATACAAAACCACGTTGGCAAACCAATTGCAATGCATTTCATGTAACGAATAAAACGCTCGCGATTGGAAAAAAAAGAAAGGAAACTTCCTTTTTTAACGTGGGAAGACTGCTTCACTTCTTTATATATTCCGGATTCAACTACGCCAACTCGCAATAACAATAAAGCAAGTCCCATTGCTCCACCGATAAAATAAGCAATTGTCCAATCGCCAGATAATTGAACGGTGAAATTTGCCACAACTGCGCCCAACAAACCAAATCCAGCAACAAGGGAAGTTCCAATTGCGCGTAATTCCTTTGGCAGAGATTCTGAAACTAGGGTAATTCCTGCTCCTAATTCACCCGCTAAACCAACTCCGGCAATAAAACGCAAAGCGGAATATGCAACTGTTTTATCCATGAAATCAATCTGTGGTAAAAATCCACATGCAATATTGGCCAAAGAATAAACTAGAATCGAACCAAAAAGAACCGAAAGCCTGCCTTTTTTGTCGCCATAAATACCCCATAAAATTCCTCCCAAAAGCAAACCAAACATTTGCCAATTGAGAATGATTGTTCCAGCAATATCGGCATCCAATCCCATGGATTTTAAACTTGGAATGCGAACGATTCCGAAGAGCAATAAATCATATATATCTACGAAATAGCCGAGTGCCGCAACAATTACAGGCAAACTTAATAAGTGTTTCGTCTTTTGTCGTGTTGTCATCGTATTCATGGAACGAAAATACTAAAAGTATTCAGTATCTTCGCAACTGTGAATCTCGATGAAAAATACATGCAGCGTTGCATTGATCTTGCCAAACTCGGAAGTGGGCATGTTGCTCCCAATCCGATGGTTGGAGCAGTAATTGTATACAACGACACCATTTTGGGAGAAGGATTTCACCAACAATTTGGCGAAGCACATGCAGAAGTTAACGCCATTCGTTCTGTAAAAGATCTTTCGCTGCTAAAAAAAGCTACCATTTATGTGTCGCTAGAACCTTGTTCGCACTATGGAAAAACGCCACCTTGTTCTGATTTATTGATTGAACACCAATTCAAAAAAATTGTAATTGGGTGTCAAGACAGCCATTCAAAAGTGAGTGGAAAAGGAATTGAGAAATTAAAAAAGGCAGGAATAGAAGTTGAAGTTGGTATTTTGGAAAAAGAATGCCGGGATTTAAATAAGCGGTTTTTTACTTTTCACGAAAAACAGCGCCCATATGTCATCTTGAAATGGGCGCAATCAAAGGACGGTTTTTTGGATAAAAAGCGCAGCGAAAATGAAATCGGTGTAAATTGGATTTCATCACCAGAAACAAAAGCATTGGTGCATAAATGGAGATCAGAAGAGCAAAGTATTTTGGTTGGAAGAAAAACGGTTCAAAACGACAATCCAACTTTAACCGTTCGCGAATTTAGTGGTGTAAATCCTACCAGAATTATTATTGACAGCCAATTGCAGCTTTCCGGAGAATTAAATATTTTTTCAGATGATGCACCAACAATAATTTTCAATCGCCTAAAAAATGGTATGGAGGGAAATGTAGAATGGGTGAAAATACACGAAACAAATACCGAACTGATTTTGGAAGAACTTTATAATCGCTCCATAATTTCGGTTTTTGTAGAAGGTGGAAGTCGCACGTTACAGTATTTTATTTTTGGAAACGTTTGGGACGAAGCACGCATAATTGTTGGAGATTCTATTTTCAACGAAGGAACAAAAGCACCAACAATTAATAAAACACCTTCCTATAGTTATCCTTTTTCTAAAGATACGGTTTACCATTATTTTAGAAAATGATTCCATTAATTTTTTCCATTCTCTGTTCAAGTTTGATTTTTGTGATATTCAAACTCTTCCCAAAATACCAAATTGATACGTTTCAAGCCATTGTATTTAACTATTTCACAGCATTTATTTGCGGAATAGCTCTTTTTGGAAATGAATGGAAGAGTCAAGCACTATCGACAGGGAATTGGCCGATGTTTATTGTTTTATCCGGTGTTTTATTTATTTCCTTGTTTTTACTTATGGGTAAAAGTTCCCAACAAAATGGCGTTGCTCTCACTTCAATCGCGGTAAAAATGAGCATGGCCATTTCGATGCTCTTCATGATTGTGCTTTACAAAGAATCTTTATCCGTGCTGAAAATTACGGGAATCTCTTTAGCTATTCTAGGCGTATTTCTAGTTTCCTTTTCACAATCGGATGAGAAAAAAGTAAATTCAGCAGTTTGGATGTTATTCTTCCTCTTTGTTGGAAGTGGCTTTTTAGACTTTATATTAAACTACGTACAGCGTTACGAGCTACGTTTTTTAACGCCATCTCTATTTTCTGCATTTGGCTTTGGAGTGGCTGGATTAATTGGATTGGGCAGTTTGATTTTTCAAATACGAACCGGTAAAACCACTTTTTCACCAAGAAGTATCCTCGCTGGAATCGTGCTTGGAATCCCAAATTATTTCTCGATAT
>CAIYXD010000086.1 GCA_903930085.1 uncultured Flavobacteriia bacterium | reverse complement strand
TATTTGGAACTTCCTGCTTATACCCATTTAGCAATTGGAGGTTTTGCATTTAGTGCTGTATTTATGGCAACGGATCCTGTAACGGCGGCGCAAACTGCAAAAGGGAAAATCATTTATGGTTTCTTTGGAGGATTTATTGCAATCATTATTCGCGTATTGAATCCCGCATACCCAGAAGGTGTTATGCTTTCTATACTATTGATGAATGTTTTGGCGCCGATAATTGACCACTACGTTGTACAAGGGAATATTAAAAGAAGGTTAAAAAGAATTAAAACTGCGTAATCATGGCATTTAATAAAGAAAGTAATGGTGGCACATTTGGTTTTGCAATCGCATTGGTTATCGTTGTAGGAGTTGTTCTTGCAATACTCTCCATCGAATTAAAACCGCAAAAAGACCAAAATTCAAAGGTGAAAAAGCAAATGGAAATTCTTTCTGCTTTTATGGATTTGAATAAAGAAGGTATCAGCAGAAAAAATGCAGAAGAAGAATTCAAGAAGTACGTTCAACTGGAAGACGCTGTTGTCTTAGATATGAATGGAAATAAAGTAGAAGGCGCAAATGCATTTGATGTAAATATCCAAGAGGAATACAAAGACAAAAACAAAAAGGAAAAAGACAAGAGATTTCCCCTGTTCGTTGCTGAAAAGGATGGAAAAAAGTTGTTTGTCATTCCGGTTGTAGGAAAAGGACTTTGGGGACCAATCTGGGGAAATATTTGCTTGGATGAGGACATGAGCACCATCGTTGGAGCTTCTTTCGGTCACAAAGGCGAAACACCAGGACTTGGAGCCGAAATTGGACAAAAGTTTTTTATCGACAGATGGATTGGTGAATCTATTACAGATGAGAATGGTGAATTTTTGAAATTCGAAATTGTAAAAGACAATTCGGGTAATGCAAAACCTCAAAAAGTAGATGGTATAACTGGCGGAACAATTACATCCAAAGGGGTAGAGGAAATGGCAAATAGATGTTTGTCTATTTACGCAATTTATTTTAAGCAACTTAAAAATCAACAGTAATGAGCGAAGAAACTGTAAATAAAAGAGCTCCAAAAGAGCCGCTTTTTTCTAAGAATAATAGAAAGTTGATTACGGATCCGCTTACAGATAATAATCCTGTAACGGTTCAAGTACTAGGCGTTTGTTCTGCATTGGCAATTACAGTGCAGGTTAATCAGGCAATTGTAATGGGATTATCCGTGGTATTTGTTACCATGATGAGTAATTTTGTTATCTCCGCAATGCGTAACATTATTCCTTCCAGAATTAGAATTATTGTTCAATTGGTAATCGTTGCTGCTTTAGTTATTGTTGTGGATCAAATACTGCAAGCCTTCTTGCCAGATCTTTCCGAGAAATTATCGGTATTCGTTGGACTCATTATTACCAACTGTATCTTAATGGGACGTTTGGAAGCTTTTGCTATGGCAAATAAACCTTGGCCGTCTTTGTTGGATGGTTTAGGAAATGGTTTGGGATATACTGGCTTATTGCTAATCGTTGCAGTATTTAGAGAATTATTCGGTTCGGGATCACTTCTTGGCATTCCAATCTTTGGCAGTCCAATACCGACGCCTGATTCCCCGCTAGGAACTGGTTTGTACGCAATGGGATACATGAATAACAACTTGGTTATTTTACCGCCATTTGCATTGGTAGTAGTTGGTATCATCATTTGGATTCAGCGCGCACGAAATAAATCTTTACAAGAACAACATTAATCGATACTAATTGAATTGTTATGGAAAGTACTTTAGATATTTTTATTAAGTCAATATTTTCAGAGAACATGATTTTTGCCTACTTCTTGGGCATGTGTTCTTATCTCGCGGTATCCAAAACGGTGAAAACTGCAGTTGGACTAGGCGCAGCAGTTATTTTTGTATTAACGGTTACCGTTCCTGTAAATTATTTATTGGAAAATTACCTTTTGAAAGCAGGTGGATTATCCTGGATGGGTGAAGAATATGCGGAAATTGATTTGAGTTTCCTTTCGTTCATTATGTTCATCGCAGTTGTTGCATCCATTGTGCAATTGGTGGAAATGTTGGTAGAAAAGTTTGCACCTGCATTATACGGCGCTTTGGGAATTTTCTTGCCGCTTATTGCTGTTAACTGCTCTATTCTTGGTGGTGCTTTGTTTATGCAAGAACGCCAATATTCAACAGTTTTAGATGCAACTGCATTTGCCTTTGGATCAGGAATTGGCTGGTTTATCGCAATTGTAGCGATTGCTGCGATTCGTGAAAAGGTTAGGTATTCCAACGTTCCAGCTCCGTTGAGAGGTCTAGGAATTACATTTATTATTACTGGTTTGATGGGAATGGCTTTTATGAGTTTCATGGGAATCAAATATGGTAAAGAAGTGAAAGTAGAAAAAGTAGAGCTTGTTCAAACAGCTGAAGATAGTAACACTAAAATTCAAGAGTAATGGGGTTGACATTAACAATCACGATAGTAGCTTTCTTATTGGTAATGCTTGCATTGACTGCAATGTTGCTGTTTGTAAAAGCTAAAATAACACCAAAAGGAAAGATTCAAATTGATATCAACCACGGTGAACGTCTAGTGGAAGTGGACGGTGGAAGCACACTTCTTTCTACCTTAAGCAATAATGGTATCTTTTTACCTTCTGCTTGCGGTGGCGGTGGAACTTGTTTACAATGTAAATGCCAAGTTTTAGAAGGTGGTGGAGAACTTCTACCAACGGAAGAACCGCATTTTTCCCGTAAAGAAATTGCTGCAAAGTGGCGTTTGGGTTGCCAAGTGAAGGTGAAGGAAAATATGAAAATTCACGTGGAAGAGGAAGTTCTTGGAATCAAAGAATGGGAGGCTACCGTAGTTTCGAATTTCAATGTTGCAACGTTTATTAAGGAATTTATTGTTGAGATTCCGGAAGACATGGATTACAAAGCTGGTGGTTATATTCAAATTAAAATTCCTGCATGCGAAGTGAAATATTCCGATATGGATATTACTGCGCATCCTTTGG
>CAIYXD010000085.1 GCA_903930085.1 uncultured Flavobacteriia bacterium | reverse complement strand
GGACTTTCTATTTCTGCTCCCTGCTGGACTTCCGGAAAATATGTTTGTGAAATCATTGGCGATACGACAATTGGACAGTATACCTACAAGAAAATAATACACCACGGATTTTGGCATGAACAACCAATTTTCGGAAACATGCAGCCTTGCGCTCCGGATTATACATTTTCATACCCGTATGCATTTCTCAGACAAGACAGTTTGAAGCTATACATCTACGATAATGCGGATTTGCTTTTGTATGATTTCGACTTGGAAATCGGGGATACGCTGCCATTGACGTACAACAATTTTGCGGATAACATTACCGTCGAAAGCATTAATTCTCTGCAGGTTGGAACGGAAACGAGAAAAGTGTTTCAATTGAGCAGTAACAATGGTGATATTACTGAATTAATCGAAGGAATTGGTCATAATTATGGCTTAATTGGAACGATGCAGCCGTTTGAATTTTATGAAAATGGGTTGGTTTGTTTTACGTTGGCGGACACGAGCTACTACCCAAGTTTTGGCGCGCCGTGCGATTTAGATGTTAACGTAGATGAACTTATTAATTCCAGTTCCGTTTCCGTTTTTCCGAATCCAATTGCTGAAATTGTTTCCATCCGAACAGAAAATTCATCCACCGTAAAAAGCGTTTTTATATCCACCCTTCTTGGAGAAAGAAAATCGATTGATTTTAGGATTTCTAATGAAAACACTATCGAACTAAACCTTAAAAACCAGCCTTCCGGAATTTATATTATTGAAATTCAGGCAAATTTACAGGATAAAATTCGGGTGAAAATCTTGAAAAATTAGAGGTTTACAACCAACGGAACAAATCTTCAAACATGCGTTTTCCCCAAGGACTATTGCCATAGTCTTTTTCGATTTTCAGTTTGAATTCATTCATCGTAAAGATTTTATTTTTCCCACTGTTGAGGATTAAATCTTCTTTTTTTGGAACCATTGCCTCCACCGATTTCGCAAAATAAATTACACCGCCGTCTTCGGTTGCCAGTCCAAGTATTGTTCCCGGCAAACCACTAAATCCCTCCGGACCTGTAGTTGGGATAATATCAACCGAAAACCAAGCATACAAGCGCGTAGAATCGTTTTTTTGGTAGATTGCTTTGCGGCATTCGTAGTTGCCAATCTTACGTTTGTTCTCGGTGATTTTCCAATTTCTCGGCGTAATCGAATCCGTGATAAAAACATCGGTTCCAAACAAACTTAAAACGGATAATTTTTCATTTGTATTGGTATTCTGAAAATAGGAATTTTTGGTCGTCATCCAGCTTGTTTCATCTGGTACATCGTTCAAAATTGGCTTAAAAACAGAACAAGTATCGTTGAAATACAGGGTAAATAACTCTGTCTTTACTTTGTTGTTTTCATTTACAAAACGTTTCATCCGCTCATCGTTGAATCGTTTCATCAAATTCGTTTTTCGTTCGAAGACAATTTTACCCGAAGTAATTTGTCCATACGCTGTCGTTCCAAGCAAACACGCAAGTAGAACGCCAAATAATTTATTAATGCCAGCCACTGAAATCTGCTTCTTTTGTTTTGTTTTTATTGAATTTATAGGTCACTTTAAGTAGGAAGTACCTCGAGATAATTTTGGTGTTATTATCCGTTATTACGTTTCCATTTACCTCGCGTTGAATCCGTTTATTTTGGTTTAAAATATCGTTCCCATTTAAGGAAATGATAAGGTTTTCCGTTTTCATGAAAGCCTTACTGATTTCTGCATTCCACAAGAAAATGGATAAATTATAGCCAGCAGCAAGGTTTGAATTGATGGAATAAGTTACTTCTGATTTCGCCTTGAAGTGAAAAGGCAATGTCCAGTCTACACTAGCAGTATATTCTTGCGTAGTGAATGGTTTATTGGAAACGGCATTTAGTGAACTTACCGGATTGGTATACGAATAATTGTTCCCTATGGAAAATTCGAGTGAATCGAAAACGAATTCTATGGTTAATCCACCATCAATTGCTGTGTTTTCCGTTACATTTTCCTTTGTTACTTTTTGTCCTGCAACTTGGGTAGTAATGAAATTTGTGTAACGGTTATAGCTACCATTGATATTTGGTGCAATTTCAATTTTTCTACCCCAAACTGGGAATCCTGCTCCTGCAAAAATAGTACTGTAAATATTCCCGTCGACATTTACCGTTTTTGAAATTGTTCTTCCGAAAGCGTCGTATTCCGTGGAATTTGCAAATGCATTGTCGGTCAAGCTTACAGATGCACCACTCCAGATGTATTGCCCCGTCAGTGCTTTCCAGGTATTAAAATTAACGTTCAATTGGTGCACATAATTTGGTTTCAAATCCGGATTTCCTTCTTTTACACGGTTTGGATTTGTATTATCTGGCACTGGCTGCAAATCGTTAATAGATGGTTGTGCAGAGCGGGTGATATAATTTACGGTGAAGCGCAAACTTTGACTCGGTTTAAACTGATACGATGCGCGTGGTAAAAAATTAGTGATATTTTGGTTAACGCTAACATTGGAAATGATATTCAGGTTTTCAATCGCGATGTTGCGCAGCCCCAAACCAATTTTTGCAGTTACTTTTCTCGTTTCATAAATCCCCTCGAGTGTTACCCGATTCTGTTGGCGTAAATTCTCAAAATTATTGGATAAAAGATCCTCGCGTTGGCTGTATGCGCCATCCACTTTACTAAACGCTTCTTTGTTTTGATTGGAAAAACCATATTCGTACATGTATTCCAATTGTACTTTATATTTTAGTCCAAATGGTTCTGTATACGCCACAGTTCCAACGTGGCTGCTACTGGAATTATTGTTTGTTTTCGATTGGTCGATTGTATCCAAAGCTGAAAAATTAGCGTATTCCGTTAGCGTATATAACTTTTCG
>CAIYXD010000084.1 GCA_903930085.1 uncultured Flavobacteriia bacterium | reverse complement strand
GGGATGCGGATGATAGTTTTGGGGAAATCTTACTTGGAGCGGATGACTTAATGGGAAGCCACACGTTAAATATCACGGGTTGCAATGGCTGTGGCGCAGGAACTTCTAATATCAACTACGCTATCAATCACCAGATTATTTATCCAAATCCTATTGTGATTTCTGAAGATACCATTCACGTATACGGCTATCCAACAACTCCAATTATTCAATATAATTCTACAACACATATTCTAAATACAGTAGATTTGGGTTTCAATTACCAATGGTATTTTAATGAAAGCCCAATAAGCGGAGCAACGGATGTCACGTATCAAGTTACGCAAAGTGGCGTTTACCATGTGATTGCAATAAATGAAACTGGTTGCGTGAGTTTTTCAGATACGCTGACCGCTGTATACTGCAATCCTGCTATTTTGCCTACAATTACTATTCCTTCTGACGGTTTATTAGTGGCTTCAAACATTCCAAATGGTTATTCTATTCAATGGATTTTTAATGATTTCCCAATCAATGGTCAAACAAACGATTCAATATCGGCTTTGTTGTCCGGCGCATATACGGTAGAAATCATCGATACTTTTGGATGTGTTTATTATTCTAGTGCATTTACTGTTTCTGCTGGATTAGATGAGGTGGAAACCGTAAACTGGACTATTTATCCAAATCCAGCGCAAAATGTTGTTCAAGTGGAAGTGAAACAAAACATAGAATTTGATCGAATTGAGTTGGTTGATGTAACGGGAAGAGGCATAAAAGTATGGCAATGGAGTGCAACTTCAAATATGCAATTGGATTTAAGTGATGTTCCAGATGGTTATTTTCTGCTTAAAATGGTCAAAGGCAATAGAACATGGTCCAAACAGCTAATTGTGAACTAAGTTTCTGTGTAAAGTATAAAATAAAGAGAGAAAGTAATTTCTCTCTTTTGAATGCTACGTTTGTGCTCTCTAATTTTTCTGATACTTCTTGCTATATTTTTCGTAAAGATCTTTTTGGAAATTATCAGTCGACATAAATTTTCCTCGAATCAGTGCGAAACTAACTTGGTTGGTGCGCATATCCAATGCATTCCCACTTGAAACGAAAAGCGTTGCAGACTTGCCTTCTTCAATACTTCCATAATTCTTTTCTATTCCAACAATTTCGCAAACGCTCAGGGAAATGCTTCTAATTGCCTCTTCCTCCGTTAATCCATACGCCATAGCTGTCCCTGCTTGGAATGGTAAATTTCTAGCGTTCATTGTTTCCATATCTCCGGAATTCTGAAGGCAAAATGAAACGCCCGCTTTTTGAAGTAAAAATGGCAATCGATATGGTAAATCAACGGCATCTTCTTCATTTTCAGGTAAACTATGTGTTCGAACAAGCATAACAGGAATCTTGGAATCCTTCAGTTTATCTGCTAATAAATGACTGTCATATCCGCCAACTATAACGGAAAATGGTAATTTAAAATGAATTGAAAAATCAACAATATCCAATAGCTGCTGTAATTCATCGGCATGGAAGTAAACACGTTTAGAACTGTTAAAGCAATCCACCATCGCGTCTAAACGTTGGTCATTTTGTTCTGATTTGCGTATGTTAGAATAGGTTTTTGCCAATTCAAAAAATTGATAAAGCGATTGTTTTTGTTGCTCGTAATTTTCGTTCCGTTTTTTTCCGCTCGGTTCGGCCCACCAACCTCCACCATCAACACTTGCCGGCCAGTTGACATGAATGCCATCGTTTTGAAGAATTGTCGCATCTTCCCAATTCCAACCATCCAAAGCTAAAATGGAAGATGTTCCAGAAATGTCGCCTCCTCGCGGTGTTGCTTGACTCATTAACACGCCATTGGTTCTAACTGTGCTAATCACCTTGGATTCTACATTAAAAGC
>CAIYXD010000083.1 GCA_903930085.1 uncultured Flavobacteriia bacterium | reverse complement strand
GAATGATGAAACGTAATATTTTATGCTTCTGGGTTATTGTGGTAACACTAAAATAAGAGAATTTGTAGTTGTCTTATCCGAGAATTGTGTTGCAAATGTGTTACAAAGGGAAATAAAAAAAGGGCTACATTTCTGTAACCCTTTCATTTTCAATGCTCCTCCTCTTGGGCTCGAACCAAGGACCCTCTGATTAACAGTCAGATGCTCTAACCAACTGAGCTAAGGAGGAATTTGCAATCCATTTCTGAAAAGCGAATGCAAATATAAAGAAAGAATTTATTTTTCAAGGCTAAAAACGAAAAAAAATAGAATGAAACGCTCGATTTAGCTGTAATCACTTAGAAATCATCCTCGTCGAGCGTGAAATCATCCATTGAAGCTTCAAATGAATCTTCACAATCTTCACGATCTATCAAGTCCTCACCACTTTCGTCCTCACATTTAGCCGGACGCAAGATATTGGTTTTGGATACATTTAGACGGATTTCCGTTCGAATAAATCCATCTTCCTGCGCATAGGCTTTGGCAAAAGGTGTTCCTTCCAATTCAACTAATGCGCCTTTTTTCAAAAAATCAAGAATCCGTAAATTAACGCCTTCCTTTTTCCAAATGGTACAATTCACCCAAGTTGTTTTTGTTTTTGTCTCATTGGAGCGCTTATCCTTCCAGTTTTTATTGTGGGCAACTGGGAAATTGATGGCTATAACGCCGCGTTCCATGTTCTTCACAACAGCGTCCTTACCGATGTTTCCGATTAATCTTGTTTCAAATACAGTAGCCATTTCGATTGATTTATACTGTGAAAGTAAAAAACAAACGATATAACACAAAATAAAAGATTTAATTTACGAAAGAAAAGTCTTCCAAATAGAAAGTTATTCGCCTGATTTTCACTCTATTTTAACGACATACGCGTCCTTAAACCCATTGCTTTGAACCGTTTTCAAGTCTGCTTTCGCAGATTCTCGAGAAGTGTAGGATCCAACGGTGTAAAAATATTTGTATGCCGCAGTAGTTGTTAATTTTGTCCGCGAAACTGGCAGCCCGATTTTTTTAAAACTCTCAGCGCTCGTGTTTATGGGTTCTTTAGAAGACATAATCTGTATTGCGTATTTTTCTGTCGGACTTTTTTTCGGTTCTTCCGCCCCTTCTTTTTTGGGTTTGGAAACTGTTGCTTCGGGCTTCACAAACGCGATTGACGTGAATTCCTGCACAATGGTATTTCTGAAAGCGCGGTATACTGCAGATGCAATAATTTCTTGTCCGTGCGTTGTGTTCAAATAATTTGCTTCCTTTTCATTTGTTAAAAATCCACATTCAACCAATACGCTTGTCATGCTCGTGAATTTCAAAACTTGCAGAGAATGCTCGCGGTCGTCCGAATCTTTCACTCCCCGGGATTTCCTGCCGGCGCGCGTGGAAAATTCTTTTTCAACTTCTTTTGCTAAAGAAACGGATTTTTTTGACTCCAAACTATGCACATGCGATTCCGTACCGTGGACTTTTTTTTGATCGTTTGCATTGCAATGAATGGAAATGAAATAATCTGCCTGGATGGTATTTGCCTTGTTTACGCGGTCTTCCAAACTCGGAAAAGAATCATCGGTTCGGGTGTACACCACTTTTACGTGTTGCAGGTTTTCCTCGATATAGCTGCCAACTTTTTTTGCAATTAAAAGATTCAATTCTTTTTCCTGCAATAATTTCGTGTTTTCGGATAAAAACCCTGGATCCGTTCCGCCATGTCCTGGATCAATTACCACTGTAACTGACGTTTTTTGAGCATTTAGTCCGCTTGTGAATAGGATACAAGCAATGAAAAGAAGTAGAACTTTCATTGCACAAAACTACAGAAGT
>CAIYXD010000082.1 GCA_903930085.1 uncultured Flavobacteriia bacterium | reverse complement strand
ATAGGTTCCAGCTATTAGACCTGTAAAAGTTCCGTTGGCTTGAAAAGTTAATCCCCCGTTTTTACTGTACTGTAAAATCCCAGTTCCACCTGTAGCTGAAAGTACAATTGTTGCATCATTTCCATTGTGACAACTAACATTTGTCGTGCTCGTAAGCGTCAAAGATGGAGATCCCAAATCATTAACAATAATATAAATTGACTTCAAACACGCATTTCCATCTTTGGCAGTAACCATATAAGAACCAGATGTTAAACCTGTGAAGGAACCGGAACTTTGAAATGTACCACTGTTAAGTTGATACTGCATACTACCTGTTCCACCAGTTGCACTGACAAGAATTGCTCCGTCATTATTTCCACAACTTGAATTGGTTGACGCTGAGGTTGCAAAAACGATTGCAGCAGCTTGGGAAATAGAGAATGTCGAGGAACTAGTGCAGCCCAAAGCATCTCTAACGAATAGGGAATAACTACCTACAGTTAAATTAGCAAAAGTTGGTGAAGATTGGTACGAAATATTATTCAAACTATAGGTAAAAGGAGCTGTTCCGCCAGTTGTTACCGCCGTAACACTTCCTGTGTTTCCGCCATTGCACGCAACATTTGTAATTGCAGATGCACTTACGGCAAGCCCAACGGAAATTGTTCTAGTTCTAACATTTGTGCATGTTGTTCCCCATCCTTCTAGTTTACTTGTAAGTGAAACCGTGTAAGAACCAGGAGCTGAATATGCATGAGATGGATTTTCCAAAAAGGAAACTGGCGAGCCGTCCCCAAAATTCCATGTATAAAAATAATTGCTTCCCGAATAATCCGATAATCCAATTTTATTGAACATACTATCAACTGACATTTCAGTAGTATTGGAAAAAGAAATTGCTCCAGAAGTTGCTGCACAAAATGTGCTCGGAAGAAACTCAGAAGTGATGTAATGTGTCATTCTAGGAACAAGATAAAAATCGCCATCTTTGTTAAAAGCAGACAAAGCACTTGCCCAATTTCCACCGGTTGATGTTCCAGCTAGAGAAGCCAAATCTTCACCTAATCCTTCGCCATTTCCAGTATACTTCAATTGAAAAGTATTTCCCCATGGCCAAGCGTTTCGGATAGAAACTGTTACTGCAAAATCATCCGTTACATTTGTCCCGCCTTCCGGAAGACTTACTGAGATATAACCTAAGGAATTATCGTACGTCCAAAATATATCATCGACAAATGATAGCAAGGTTGTTGGTCTTCCGTCTGCATCAATATTGTAAATAGAAATCCGTAAAGGAACACCGCCAAATGTTGGATAGTTTCCATAAACCCTGACTTGGCTTATTTTTCCTGGTCCGGAGTAATGATACGTCTGGGCGGCTCTTTCTTCAAAGCCATTGACCAAGGTGTAAAACCCTGTTCCTCCTGTATTTTTTGAGTCGACGTACGCATTCATGTCTAAACATGATGTTGTTTGCGCCATTAACCCAAAAAGGCCCAGAAAGAAAGCCACTGTTACAAGTGTAATCTTTTTCATTTTTGTTTTTTTTAGTGAATATTTAACTGTATTGTACATTTTCGTCGAAACTATAGGAAAGGAAAAGTATGCCATATTAATTTCATTCATTTAGAATAAATTCTCAGTAAGCAGAAGCTATTTTTCAGCTAAAAAATGCAGATTTACAGAAAAAATTGAGGCCGATTAGTAGTTACAACGAACTCCTATTTCTTCAATTTAAATTCAAATGTTACCGATATATGTAGATCTAATTTACTGTTAATACCATAATAAATCTTTAGAAAAAACCCTTTATAGACATAGAATCAAAGTATAAATATTTGACAAACAATTTGTTTCTGTACATTTGCACTAAATGCAAGTATTATGGCAGAAATAGGAATCATTATGGGAAGTGCATCAGATCTTCCAATTATGCAACAAGCGGCGGATATTTTAACGGAATTCGGAATTAGTTATGAAATGAATATCGTTTCAGCACACAGAACGCCAGAATTAATGTTTGACTATGCTAAAACTGCCCATGCGAGAGGACTAAAAGTTATTATCGCTGGCGCAGGCGGAGCTGCTCATTTACCAGGAATGACAGCATCTCTAACGCCACTTCCTGTAATAGGTGTTCCTATAAAATCCTCCAATTCAATTGATGGTTGGGACAGCATTTTATCCATTCTTCAAATGCCAAATGGAATTCCTGTGGCGACAGTAGCTTTGAATGCGGCTAAAAATGCCGGTATTCTTGCTGCTAAAATAGTTGGAACTTCAAATCCTGAAATTCTAGCGAAACTTCAAGCTTATATGGAAGAATTAAAAAGAAACGTATTAGAAAGCGCTGAGAAACTGAAATAGGTAGTTTGGCGAAATGTATGTTATGGATATAGTAAGTATTTATGACGGGTCTTTTTGAAATCTTCTAATCCCGGTTTCCATGTTTCCCTTATTTCTTTTGCAGACCAGCCTGCATAAATTTGTTCCCGCAATTTTGTAGTTCCTGCTAATCGATTAAAAAAAGCAACTTGATCGATAAATTGAATAGAATCTCCCAATAAGTCTTTTGCCTGAATCAAATAATTTAAATTTATCTCGTATTTCCTTTTGGTTATTGAGCCTTGTAAATCAAAACCATAACACACTTTATTTTCATACATCGGATGCTTTGCTCCTAGAGAGGAAATTGGCGTGAATGTAAATTCATTTGCATGGAATTTTGGGTGGCCAAAAACTTCAAAAGGTCTTTCTGTGCCTCGGCCAACACTAACCGTTGTTGCCTCAAACAAACATAAACTTGGATATAAAGAAATAGCAGCCTCTGATCTTAAATTTGGTGATGGCGCAACCGGCAAAGCATATTTTGTTTTGTGCGTATAATTTTTGCATGGAATCACCCACATTTTACAAGCTATTCCATCGCGCAACCACTTTTCACCATTTACCATCATTGCATATTCTCCAATGGTCATTCCGTAAACAATTGGCACAGGATGCATGCCTACAAATGAACGTTGGTCGACCTCGCGAATTGGCCCGTCAATATAATGACCATTCGGATTTGGTCGATCCAAAACCACCAATTGTTTTCCATTTTCTGCACATGCT
>CAIYXD010000081.1 GCA_903930085.1 uncultured Flavobacteriia bacterium | reverse complement strand
TTCGAATTAACGGGTTTGCAAACTATTTTTCTGGAACAAGTTGGTGCATTTGGTGATACGGATAGATTAAACAAGGAAGCGGATAAAAAATGGCTACGCGCCGTTCGGGAAGAACCGGAAGCTAGAGTGATTACAGTAGCTTATTTTTCGCTGGTAAACATTCACGAATACGCGCCGCAAGCTTCCTCTTTTGCAAAATCTGCTGCTTGGATACCATTGAATGAAATTGACGAATTGGCGTTTGACCACTCTGATATTTTGCAAACTGCTTTGAAAAAATTAAAGAATAAGATTAGAATCCAACCGCTTGGTTTTAATTTATTGCCAGAAAAATTTACGCTTTCACAACTGCAGAAATTATACGAAGCGATATTAGGTAGAGAGTTGGATAAACGAAATTTCAGACGAAAAATGTTGAAATTGCAGTTGGTTGAAATGCTCGAAGAAAGACAGGAAAAAGTACCGCACAAACCTTCACAGTATTTCAAATTCAACGAAACAAACTATAATAAATTGATCGAAAATGGCTTCGATAATTTTGGTTTTTAAAGCGCACTAAATATCCTAAACATTAAATTTTTCTTAACTAAGTGTAATTTTGACACAAAGATTGTATATTTGATAAAATCATTTCCTTAAAATTATGGGTCAAACCTTGAAAACATCCAAAACGATAAAGCCTTTTAATGCTGTAATCTTCGGCGGAGATGGGGATTTAGCTCTCCGGAAAATTTATCCTGCGCTGTTTCACCGTTTTGTGGATAACCAGATTAACTGTGAGTTTACCATTTTTGCAATTACGCGTTCCACAAAAAAGCATTCAGAATTTTATTCGACATTAGGAGCGTTTATCGAACAGTCCATTGACTATGAGTTGGATCGAAATAAAATTGACATTTTCCTAAAAAAAATCGAATTAGTAAATATCCCAACCCACAGCGAAGTAGATTATTTGCCATTAAAAGTGGAGTTGGAGAAAACGGCTACTTTTCAAAATATTTTTTATTTATCGACTCCCGCGGATGCATTTGGCGATATCAGTGATATGCTGAAGAAATGTAATTTAATCAATCCCAAAAGCAAGGTGGTTTTAGAAAAACCATTGGGTTTCAGTTTGGCTTCTTCTCAGGCAATTCACGCAAAAATAAGCAGGTCCTTTTCGGAAAATCAAATCTATCGAATTGATCATTATTTAGGGAAAGAAACCGTTCAAAATCTTATGGTCTTGCGTTTTGCAAATCACTTGTTCGAACATTCCTGGTCGTCGGATCATATTGAATGTGTTCAAATAACGGTTGCAGAAAGTTTAGGTGTAGAAAGCCGTGGCGATTATTATGACCACAGCGGTGCGTTATTAGACATGGTTCAAAATCATTTGTTGCAATTGCTTTGTCTGATTGCAATGGAGCCGCCAGCAAAACTAGAGGCAGATTTTGTTCGGAATGAAAAACTGAAAGTGCTTAATTCTCTGCGTTTGATGGATGAAAAATCAGTCGTGACGGATACGGTAAAAGGGCAGTACACGCGCGGTAAAGTTTTTGAAAACCAAGTTCCATCCTATTTGGAGGATATTGGAAAATATGAATCTGGAACAGACACTTTTGTTGCAATAAAGGCGTTTATCGACAATTGGAGATGGAAAAACACACCGTTTTATTTGCGTACAGGAAAGAGAATGGCTAAACGCTATTCTGAAATTGTTATCCACTTTAAATCTGTGCGACACAACTTGTTTCCTTCTCAAGGAGAAATTCCAGGAAATAGGCTGATCATGCGCCTACAGCCGGAGGAACGAATTGAATTGGTGCAAATGACAAAACTTCCTGGTCCTGGAGGTTACCGCTACAAGCCAATTTCTTTGAAACTAGATTACATGGATTCTTTTCACGAGCGTTTTCCAGAAGCGTATGAGCGTTTAATCATTGATGTTCTTAGGGGCGATCAAACGCTTTTCATGCGTCAGGATGAGTTGGAAGCAGCGTGGATTTGGATTGAATCTATTGCGGATAGTTGGAAAAAAGCAGAAAAGAAAAATGTTTTATACGAAGCAGGTTCTTGGGGTCCGGGCGACAGTGTAATGGAGAAAGACCATGCTTGGAGTAAATTGAGAGAAAATGAAGATAAAGAAATTTGAATCAAAAAATGAACTGGAGAATTCTCTGGTTGCAGCTATTGTTTCGGAAATTTCTGCAGCAATAGAATTGTATGGCGACGCGCGAATTTTAGTTTCAGGCGGTGGCACTCCGTTGCCTCTTTACCGCTTGCTTTCTACTGCGAATGTAGAATGGTCCATGGTGAAAATTGGTTTGGTTGATGAACGATTTGTTCCATTGGAAAGTGAATTCAACAACGCTTCGCAAATTCAAAAAGCGTTTTTTCATGCTGCTGCAAAATCTGCAACGTTCATTGGAATGGTTCAAAATGCAGACGATTTAATCGAAAACATGAAATTAGTGAATGAAAATTACCAGTTGTTTTTAGATCGGACAGATTTCACGTTACTCGGAATGGGTGAGGATGGTCACACGGCTTCGCTTTTTCCAAATGATCCTGAATCGGCGGCAATTTTAGAGTCGGATTCTTTAGGGATTTTTCCGACCAAAGCGCCAAATTATCCGTTTCAGAGAATTACCTGTAGCAAACAAACACTTTTAAATAGCACTTCGCTTGTATTATTTATTGTAGGCGAGAAAAAATTAGAAATATTAAATAATTCTTCCACCGGACATTTGCCAATTTCTTCTTTTTTGGAAAATGTGCCTAACTTGGAGGTATATTACGCAAAATAATGGTTAAAAAGGAAATAGAACAGGTTACAAATCGTATAATCGCTAGAAGCGCAGAAACGCGTAAATTGTATTTGAGTCAAATGACTGCCCAGTTCGATAAAGAATTTAGTCGTGCGCATTTAAATTGTGGCAATTTAGCGCATGCGTTTGCTGGCTGTGGCACGGAAGATAAGTCTGCATTAAAGACAAATATTATCCCAAATATTGCAGTAATTACGGCATACAACGATATGTTGTCAGCACATAAAACATACGAGAATTATCCAGAAGATTTGCGAAGATTTGCACAAAAACATGCTGCCGTAGCGCAAGTTGCTGGTGCTGTTCCTGCAATGTGCGATGGCGTAAC
>CAIYXD010000080.1 GCA_903930085.1 uncultured Flavobacteriia bacterium | reverse complement strand
TTTTCAAGCTGCTGCAAACAACAACTATAAATTGGCTTGCGTTTTAACGGAAGATGGTGTTACAGGAACAACTGGTTATTCTCAGTCTAATGCATATGCAGGTGGCGGAAATGGCGTGATGGGTGGATTTGAAACTTTGCCTAATCCTGTGCCAGCAGCACAAATGGTTTACGATCACGTTGCACGTGCAATTCAACCGTCTTTCGATGGATATGCCGCAAGTTTTCCTGCAACAGTTGCTGTAAATGCGATGCACACAGTGAATTTTCAGTTTACATTACCAGCTAGTTGGGATGAAAATAATATCCACGTAATTGGAATGTTGATTGCGCCAAACGGAACAATTGACAATGCTGGAAAAGCAACTATTACAGAAGCCGTGGCGAATGGATATGTCGCTGGTCCAAATGCTGGAATTGGAGAAACTGCAATGGAGCAAGTTGATGCAACATTTAAAATTTACCCAAATCCTGCAACTACTGTAGCTGCAATTTCTATCGACTTGAAGAAAGAAGCGAATGTAGTTTTAACGATGAAAGATATTTCAGGAAAAGAAATTGCAACTAGAAATTACGGTTCAATGAACGGTTCAACTGTGATTGAATGGAATACTGCCGGATTAGGCGCAGGTATCTATTTGGTTGAATTAACAGTGAACAATGAAAAAATGGTTAAAAGATTGGTGATTCAATAATTTTTCCTTTCGAATTCAACGAATGAAGGGCGGCAAATTGTCGCCCTTTTTCTTTGGGTTTTTTTCCTAAAAATAGGTACTTTTGCAAAATGAAATGGATTGGTGAACGCATAAGCTTTGTGGACGATAAACAAAGGACAACTCTTGTTATTTATCCGGAAAATGTTGCTTGGATTAAAGCTGCGATGGGCGCTTGGGTCACGATGTGGCTGGTAATTGGTGCGACAATAATCTGGTCGTATTTTACTTTTCCCTTAACGGAACAGGAAAATATAATAATCTATGTTTTTATGACTTTTTGGGCGTATTATGCGGTTAAAGTCCTGCGTTCATTTTCTTGGTTAATGTGGGGGAAAGAACTCATCAAAATTGATGAAGCTGCCGTTTATTATAAGAAATCCATCTTGAAATATGGTAAGTCAACACCTTATTATTTTGAAAATATAAAAAGTGTTTCGATGTACCATCCAAAAGAAAAATCCCTCCAATCTGTTTGGGAAGCTTCTCCTTGGATTCGAGGTGGTGAAAGAATTGAATTTGAGTACAAAGGGAAATACATTCGATTCGGGAGAAAATTAACAGAGAAAGATGCTAAACTATTGTTTGCTCTGGTAACCAAAAGAATCGATGAACGCATGCGTAAACTGAAATCGTAATGGTTTTTCAAACGCTAAAAGTTTTTGATAATTCAATCGATGCCTACATCTTAAAATCGCGCTTGGAAAATGATGGAATAGCATGTTTTATTTTTGATGAACACGTTATTACGCAAGATCCATTGCTTAATTATGCTGTTGGTGGTATCAAATTGAAAGTGTACGCGGAGGATTATGAAAAGGCAAAAGCTGTATTGAAAGAAATCCATGAAACGCCCTATTTAAATGAAGCGGAACAAATTATTGAATGTCCAGAGTGCCACGGAACAGAGATTACGAGTGGATTTCGTTCCATGAAAGGGTTGTGGGGAATTATTTCCATATTTGTTTCTTTTTTCTTTTTGATTTTCCCGATTTATGCTAATCCAGTGTACAAATGCAACACGTGTGGCGCGGAATTCAAGACAAAATAATACCAACGATTACAATTCTTTTTCCATTAGGAAATGCTGCAAAACCCCAAACAATTTATGGGAAGGTTCTAAAAGTGTATAGTCTAGTTTAATGTAAAAATCGACGGCGTAATCACGAGCGTGCAAAATCATTTTCGAATTCCCCAAGTATTTAGCGCTCTCTTCGGTTGCTTCCATAATTAATCGACCGTATCCCATTCCTTGTGCATCCGTTTCTACGGCAACAAATCGAACTTGCGCACAATTTTCTCCCGATTGATCTAACCGAGCAATTGCCTTTAATTCCTCTTCTTGAAATAAGGCAAAATGTATTCCGGAGGAATCACCATCATTTTTTTCGCTTCCGCGGGGCTGATCCAGTGGTTCTCTCAGTACACGAAATCGAAGATCGTAATAATCTTCCCATTCCTTTTCCGTTTCCGGTGTTCGAATCAGGATTCCCATTTGAATGCAATTGAAGTGATTCGGCTGGTTGGCTTGGAATCAATGATTTCCTCTCGTATCATAGCTTGTGCATTGGGATCACTAAAAACTTCCGCTAAATTTTGAATTTTCCCTACCGGAACATTTTCCATTTTCATGGCAGAAAGAATGGTGTCTGCTGGAATTTCAAAAAGCTTGGCTTGCAATATTTTCTCTAATTCCGTTCGATTTTTCACCCGATTGGAATTGGAGTAAAACCGCGCCTCTTTCGGTAATTCATTTACATTCAAAAAGTGACAAAGTTTCTTGAAATGGCTATCGCTTCCAATGGCGAAAGTTATAAAATCGCCATCTGCAGTTTTAAAAATCTCACCGTAAGGTGCAATATTCGGATGTAAACTGCCAATTCGTTTCGGGATTTCTTTCCCCATCAAATAATTCGAAGCTTGGTTCACAAGACTCGCGATTGCGGTGTCGTATAAAGAAACGGTGACGGTTTTAGCCTTCCCTGATTTTTCTCTTTCAAGCAGCGCGAGCAATAATCCTTCTTTCAATTGGTGTGCCGCCAAAACGTCAATCAACGCAACCGGCATTTTAACAGGTCCGCTTTCAGGTGTTCCATTTATGGACATAAATCCAGATTCAGCTTGTAG
>CAIYXD010000079.1 GCA_903930085.1 uncultured Flavobacteriia bacterium | reverse complement strand
TATAGCTATTCGTTGCAATAAGTTGCACGATGAATGCTCCAAAATTCTCGTAAGTATGGTTTGGATTTTCAAGCGCACTGCTAAATCCATCCCCAAAATACCATGTAAATTCGGACGCATCCGAGGAAGAATTGTAAAAATAAAACGTTGGATCTAATGTGCTTTCCGAAAGGGAAGAGGAACTAAATTCTGCCGAAGCACGCGGATTTACAATTACCTGAGATTCTTCCACCATATTAGTGACGCAGCCATTTAGATCCGTCACAGTCACGGAAATCAAAAATGTTCCACTTGTATTATATTGGTGATTTGGTTGCATGGAATTACTTGTTTGACCATCTCCAAAGTCCCAGATATAGTCCCAGCTTGAAGAATTCACGCCCGTTGCTGTGAATGTTACAAATTCTCCAGGACAAATTTCTCCCATAACCGGGATTAACTCCACAATCGGTAAAGGATTTAAGATTACAGAAACGGTATCGTAAATAACACTTCCGCACGAATTTGTTCCTGCTAGTATATAGTTTGTGTTTTGAGAAGGTGTTTCATACATAGGAGAAGTAGCGTCACAATTTGGACAGTGCAACCAAGAAAGTGCTACAGTCGGATCATTTCCAAGGTATTCAGCCGCTAAAAGAACGGAATCCGTGATACAAATACTTGTTGCGCTAATACTGGCTTGCAAATCCGCTGTACTAATAGTTGTAACAAAAACAGAAGTGCTTAAATTAATTGAACAGCCATTGTTATCAGAGATTGCGCAAGAATACATTTGATTATTGGCAGGAGAAACCGTTATTGTCTGGTTAGTTTGAGTGGATGGATTCCAAAGAAATTGGTAATTTCCTGTTCCACCCGAAACGGTCACGGTTAATTCTGTTGGTGTAATCGGACAAATCACAGTATTTGGAGATATTGTTCCTGTTAATTGGGGCGGTTGAACTAGAAATATAGAATCAGAGAGCGCGCAATTGTTGGCGTCTATAAGATTTAAAACATACCAACCGCTGGATAAATTATACAAATTACTGGAAGTCAATCCTGAAGACCAATCGTAGAAATAAGGAGCAATACCACCATCTACCGTGGCGGAAATTGCGCCGTTGGACAATCCAAAGCAACTTGGGCTAACAGCAGCAAGCGATAACGAAATTGGAGAAGGTTCCGAAATCGCTGCACTAACATCGACGGAACAACCGTTTGCATCATTGATGGAACAAATATAGGTTGAAGCGGCTAAATTCGTTGCCAAATGGCTACTATTTGGTGGAATAGTATTCCAGTTGTAGGAATACGGTACCGTTCCGCCGCTTGCTTGCACATCGGCTTCTCCATTTTCTTCTCCGAAACAACTATTGTTTTGCTGGTCAATTACCGCTGCGATTAATGCATTTGGCTGTGTGATACTGAAATTAATAGTGGTATCGCATCCAAGAATATTGGTCAAAACAAGCGTATGATTTCCTGCAGCAAGGTTTGTAAACGTAGTGTTTGTGGTCACTGTTCCGCCGTTTAAAGAAAATGAACATGGATTAAAAATACCACTTGTGGAAATGGATGCAGCGCCATCGGAATGACCGAAACAGGATACATTTGTCGTTTGGAGTAAAAAAGACTCTGTGAAATATTCAAAATTCAATCGCACCGTATCATTTTGGGCTGGGCAGCCATTATTCCCAGTGGAAGTTAAAATCAAATCTACAAATCCGTTCCCTATTTCTGCTGCAGAAGGTGAATACAACGCATTTAAACTGGTGTTATTTGGAACAAAAACACCAGTTCCACCAGTCCAAATTCCACCAGTAGCAATTTCCACCATTCCATTTAAGGGTATATTTTCCGCTGCGAGGGCACAATAGAACTGATCCGTTCCAGCGGAAGCGTTAATTGGAAGTAAATCCTGCGTAATTAGCGCAGTATCACTTACAACCAAACAAGCAAATGAATCCATAATATTTACGATAAAAACGCCGGCTCCTGCAAGAATACTCGAACCTGTTTCGCCAGTATTCCATAGAAATGAGTAGGGCGGAGTTCCACCACTAACGGTTGCCGAAAGTGTAATGTTTTGTGCGCCAAAACAAAGATGTTGGCTGTTTGGTGAAACAGTAACGGATGGCGGGGTAATAAACGTTACGCGGATCGTATCGCAAATTGGAAACGGATTGCATCCACCAGCATCCATTCCGCACACTAAGTAATCAACAAAAGCTGGCGGATTCAATGGTGCAGTTACCAAAACAGTATCGCACCCAGAAATACAATTCAGAAGGGAATTATACGTGCCTTGAACGCCGGGAAATATGCTTGTCCAAGTGATAGTTGGCTCGTTGTAGTAATTGGCATAAATACTTCCCGAACAGCCATTGTTTAGGGAAATATCCGGACCGATGATTGGTTCAGAGTAACTAACGATGCTAAAAGCATTTGCATTATTTCCTGGTTTACAAAAGGTTAAATTATGTGGTCCTGGACCAGTCAGACAAATCGGTGAACCAACTGGCGTAATTGGTCCGCAGTTAATTTGGTAAAATAAAGCACCCGAAGGAACAGCGCCAGCGGAAATCACAAAGTTAATGGCGATGGCAGATGGATTGAGCGTGATTATAAACTCAAGACATTTATCCGGATTGGATGTGCCGCAGCAATTACCATCGCGCAATACCATTGGACTCGTCCACGTTTGGTTTGACGAGGCAGAAAGATCAACGTTAAAACTTGGCGTGATGCTGTCGCAATTTTGTCCGAAGGTTAAAAAAGTTTGAAAAACAAAGGCGAGAACACCTATTGATCGGAAGAGAGAAAATCTTAAAAATGGTTTCATAATTTGTTTTGTTGGTTCCATTTATTAAACGATTTCAGTACCTGTTAGTTGCTTTATTTTTTCTGCTTTTAATTATGTAAATAACTGATATAGTGTTTTTTATCGAC
>CAIYXD010000078.1 GCA_903930085.1 uncultured Flavobacteriia bacterium | reverse complement strand
GCAGAAGTTAAACCATCTTGCTCTTGTACTGTTGGTTCCAAACCAGAAGATCCTATTCAGCCGGGCGAAGAAGGGATAATAAAAGCTGAAATTGATACGGATCGAACAGCATCCGGCATTATTTCAAAAACGCTTAGAATTGTTGCGAATACGGAACCATCCGTAACGGAAGTAGCAATTAAAGCAAAAGTTAAATCAAATTAGTAACACTTAAATTCACATAAAAATGCCACAACAAATTATAATGTTAGTATTGATCTTGGTAGTATTTTACTTCTTTATGATCAGACCGCAAATGAAAAAACAAAAAGAATTGAAGAAATTCAGAGAAAACATGAAGGTTGGTGACAAAGTTGTTACAATCGGCGGTATTCATGGAAAAATATTGGAATTAGCTGATTCTACTATTCTAATTAGTTCAGAAGGAACCAAAATCAGATTGGAAAAAAGTGCTATTGCCTCTTCTACAGAAGATCAATTAATGGCGAAATAATTAAAGTTTTACACGTTCTAAAAACCGTTCTTCTTGTAAGAATGGTTTTTTTTTGTTCAACTTTTTACAATTTATTTGATTAAATTTATAGTGAATATTACAGTTGAAATTCAAATAAATTAACTGTTTACGTTTCACCCAATAAAATTAGTAAAGATGTATACACGTCCAAGAAGAAATCGAAAATCAAGCGCTATTCGAGCGATGGTGGAGGAAACAAAAATTGGTTCTGAACATTTGATTTATCCTATTTTTTTAAAAGATGGAACAAATGTGAAAGAGGAAATCTCTTCACTTCCTAATAATTTTAGATGGTCAATCGACCGATTACTGCCTGAAATTGAAGCATGTATGAAATTGGGCGTAATGACTTACGATCTTTTTCCAGCTGTAGAGGAACATTTGAAAGACAAAACAGCAACGTATAGTTATGCGGAAGATAATTTCTATTTGCATGCCATTCGGAAATTGAAAGAAACATTTCCGGAGATTGTTTTAATGAGCGATGTAGCGATGGATCCATATTCTTCAGATGGACACGATGGATTGGTGGAAAACGGAATTATTCTAAACGATGAAACATTGCCTATTCTCTCTAAAATGTCGCTAGCCCAAGCCCAAGCAGGAATAGATATTATCGGACCTTCGGATATGATGGATGGACGCGTTGGAAGTATTCGCGAAACGTTGGATATCAATGGATTTACAGATGTTTCCATTATGTCCTATTCTGTGAAATATGCAAGTGCATTTTATGGTCCTTTTCGAGATGCGTTAAATTCTGCTCCGAAGCATGGCGATAAGAAAACATACCAAATGAATCCAGCCAATAAGCGGGAAGCATTATTGGAAGCGGAGTTGGATTTTATGGAAGGCGCAGATATGTTGATGGTTAAACCAGCTTTGTGTTATCTGGATGTTATCCATTTGTTGAAAGAGAATTTTAATATTCCAATAACCGCTTACAATGTTAGTGGTGAATGTGCCATGGTTTATGCTGCAGCGGCAAATGGTTGGCTCAATTACGATCTTGCAATAAGTGAAATGCTATTGAGCATGCGAAGAGCTGGCGCAGATGCTATTTTGACTTATTTTGCAAAGGATTTTGCAACCTTATTGAAGAAGTGATAATAGTTATTTAAGAACACGTAGTTACATTTGGTGCGTAAACCTTTCTCTTTTAATAAATGGAAGAGTTTTTCCGCTACCAAGCAATTTTAATCCTTTAAAGTGAATGGAAGAATTTGATTTATATCCACCAAAGCCAACCTTGAATGAGCCGAAAGTGAAAGGGAGTTTAGCGATGACAATTTTTTCTATCGTTTTGTTTATTCTCACATTTTTATTCGTTTTCACAGATGAAGTAAATTTCGTTTTTCATTTATTGATTGTACTTCTAGTGCATGAAATGGGACATTTTACGATGATGAAATTATTCAAGTATAAAAATGTCCGCATGCTATTTATTCCATTGATGGGCGCATTTGTTCAGGGAAGCAAAGATGAATATTCACAGAAACAAAGTTTATTAGTTGTTGGAGCAGGACCTTTTCCTGGAATAATTATCGGGTCAATATTGTTGTTTTTGGCAAGTTCCTATGAATTTGCATGGATGGTAGACCTTGGATTATTATTCTTGTTATTGAATTGTATCAATTTAGTTCCGCTAGATCCGTTGGATGGCGGACAACTATTTAAGCTCTTGTTAAAAAATAAGCAAGAATTTTTTATCCTCGTTTTTTCCTTTATTTCTTCCCTAGTTTTAATTGGAGTTGGTTTTTATATTGATAGTTGGGTGATGATGATTTTTGGTTTCATAATGGGGTTTCGAGTGAAATCGCTCCAAAATCAATACAATCTCCGGAAAGAGTTAAAAGATGAAGCGGTGAATTATCGCACAACCTATAAATTATTATCGAACAAGGATTTTTCCAAGATAAAAGCTGTTTTACTCCTTAAAACTCCGGCGCTTCGTTCCTATATTGATCAAGTTTCGGCAGAAGAGGCGGATCCGCTTTTGGCCAGTCAAGTAAATAGTGTTTTAGTAAGTCCGGTGGAAAGAGACGCGTCTTTTTTATTCAAACTTGGAATGGTACTTTTATGGTTGGCAGCCTTGGCATTGCCTTTTATTTTATTGATTTTATATAACGATTATATTCAAGAAAATTATGAGTGGTATTTCGAGCCCCTATCAAATCAATGAAAAAGTAGCTTTTCTTTACGAGAAAGGTGGCGGTATTGTGCGTCGTTTTGATGCTAATGGTTTAATTTTCGTTGAAGATGAGGATGGTTTTGAGCGCCCTTTTCCGTCTAACGAATTGGTGAAAATTTATGGCTCGGATTACCATTTACCGGAAGATAATCTCGCGCATTTAATTGAGGACGATACCATTTCAACTTCTCAGCATACGATTCGAAAGGAGAAACAAAGTGGAACTAATAAATCAATGGACGTTTGGGAAATTGATCTGCATATTGAATCGCTGTTGGATTCCAATTTAGGTATGAGTAACTCAGAAATTTTGGCAGTTCAAATGAAAGAATTTCGAAATTTTTTCAATCGTGCAAAAGCAAAGAATGTTCGGAAACTAATTGTAATCCATGGCGTAGGAGCAGGGGTGCTGAAAGATGACGTGAGATTATTTTTAGACAAAAAAGACGGAATTGAATATTATGATGCTGATTTCAGAGAATATGGAAAAGGTGCCACTGCAATCGAAATTCGCTATACTCAAGTTTAATTTTTACAGCAATACTAGGTTATTTTCCCGAAAGTGTGCACGTCATTGTGTCCTTCTTCAATTTGATCTTTGGCTTTTTTGATGGATTGCGTCAACAAGAAAATATCTGGTGTAACATTTTTACCCAGCCATTCCCAACTTTCATCTTCGGATTCTATTGCTAAAGCCATGTGGTACAATATTTCATAGTCGTGCAACAACAACCATTTTTGCGCTGGTTTATTCCCTTCTGCTGCATTTATCATTGCCATTAAATGCGGATATCCCGAATCAATTAGCCATTTTCGCGCTTCTTCCCGCAGGTAAATTGCATGCGTTGCCATCGCTAATTCCATGAAGTCGTTGTCTTTCAGCCAAAGCAAAAGATTCTTGTTTCCATCAATTGCTTTTGCCCAAGCTAAAATGACTTTCGGATGATAGTCCAAAGGTTTTATGTTTGCATTTTTAAAAGCCGCCGGCTTAGTTAACTCCGTTTTTTGTTTCTTTTTGAACCAATTTAGCATTGTATAAAAATGAAGTGAGTTTACTATGTAATTATCTGTTTTGATTCCTTAAATTAAAGAAAAATCATGCATAAAACAAATACGCTACAATTATAGCGGTAATTCCGCCAATCAAATCGCAAATCAATCCTGCCCAAGCCGCGTAGCGCGTGTTCGTGATCCGAACAGCTCCAAAATAAACTGCCAAAACATAAAATGTTGTTTCCGTGCTTCCCTGAAAGGTTGCTGCAAGTTTACCGGTGAATGAATCTACTCCAAAACTGTCAAAGGTCTCGATCATTAATCCGCGCGCTCCAGAGCCCGAGAATGGCTTCATAAAGATTACGGGCAAAGCGTCAACAAACTCAAGCGCTCGCATGCCGAAGAAAAATAAGACCTCCCGAATTCCGGTCATTAAATCGCCAAAAGCACCAGAAGCGCGAAATAGTGCAACAGCAGCAAGAATAGCAATTAGATACGGAACGATGTTTAGTGCAACTTCAAAACCGCCTTTTGCACCTTCGATAAAGGAATCGTATAAATTGATTTTGGAACGAATTGCCAAGCCAAAGAAAAAGGCAATAATTCCAAAAATAATCGTATTGCTTACAACAGAGGAAATCACATCAATTTTTTCAGGATAGGAATTTAGAACGGAAATCAATCCGAAAACGGCTAGCGTCAACGTACCGATATATGCTAAAATCACTTTATCGAAGAGATTAATTTTTTGTCGAATGGAAACGTAAATCAGACCGCCAAGTGTTGCAAAGAAAGTAGTTATTAGGATTGGTAAGAAGACAGAAGCGGGCGATTCAGAGTCATTCGCTGCACGCGCAGCCAAAATACTTACTGGAATAATCGTAAGTCCGGAAGCATTCAGCATTAAAAACATAATTTGCGCGTTCGTTGCTGTCTTTGGATTGGGATTTAATTCTTGCAAATCTTTCATCGCTTTTAATCCTGCTGGCGTCGCAGCATTGTCCAATCCAAGCATATTTGCAGAAAAGTTCAACATAATAGAACCGATTGCAGGATGTCCTTTTGGAACTTCCGGGAAAAGTCTAGAAAATAATGGCGATACCAACTTTGACATAACGCGAACTGCACCGCCGTCTTCGCCAATTTTCATGAAACCCATCCACAAGCACAAAATACCCGTCATGAAAATTGCAATTTCAAAACCTGTTTTTGCAGAAGCGAAAAGTGCATCCATCATTTTTTGAAGAATAAATGTGTCTTGCCAAAAAATGAGT
>CAIYXD010000077.1 GCA_903930085.1 uncultured Flavobacteriia bacterium | reverse complement strand
TTGAATGCTCAAACAATTCCAAATAACGGCTTTGAAAACTGGACATTTCCTTTTCCATTTGAAGACCCTGCCGATTGGGCAACATTAAATGTGATAAGTTTTTTGGGAGGTCCAATCAGCACTACAAAATCTACCGATGCGCACAGCGGAAGTTATTCTGCAAAAAGTGTATCGTTTGAAGCGGATATCAGCGGTTCTGGCACAATGGATTCTCTTGCAGGAATCATGTTTATCGGTTCAATAGATTTCGCAAGCCAATCTTCTGTGCAAGGAACGGCATTCAATTACAAACCTGATTCTTTGATCGTTTGGACAAAATCAAACTTGTTAAGTGGCGATTCTAGCGCAATTCAGGTTTCTTTAACGAAATGGAATGCTGCAACGATGTCGCAAGATCAAATTGCACAAGGTTTTTATTTGGAAGAACAATCTTCGTCCACATTTAAACGCGTTTCAATTCCAATTGAATACAACAGCGCGGAAGCTCCAGATACCATGGCTATTTTTGTGCTAAGTGGAATTTCGTCTATTCATCCTGGATCCGCAATTTGGGTGGATGATTTTTCCTTTGTTTACAATTCAGCTTCTGTGGAGGAAATTGGAGGCGTAAGTTGTTCGTTTTTCCCAAATCCTGCTGATAATGTCTTAACAATTAGTGCGGTGAAAGATGAAAAGATAGAAGTCTTTACTGCTGCTGGTTTGAAAGTAGATGCGTTTGTTTTGTTTGAAAATGAAACGAAACAACTGAATACAGCGGAATACCCGAGTGGTGTTTATTTCTTGAAAAGTGAAGCTGGAATCGTTCAGAAATTCACTGTAAAACATTAATAATTAATTAACTATGGGAACGGAGTCTTTCATTAGACTCCGTTTTTTTTTCGTTTAATTGCCACGAATTAGGTATTTGTCATTTCTAATTTACAAACAGTACACGATTATATAATCTCAAAGAACAGCACAAAAAAAACGCCTCCATTTCGGAAGACGTTTCAACTATTGTAATTTGACTTAAACTATGCTTATGCCAATACTTCTCTAACTTTATCTGCTGCTTCTTGCAATAAAACTACCGATTGAACATCCAGTCCAGAGTCGTCGATTAATTTTTTTGCTTCAACTGCGTTTGTTCCTTGCAAACGAACGATTAAAGGAACTGGGAATTTACCGATGTTTTTGTATGCATCTACAACTCCTTGAGCAACTCTATCGCAACGTACAATTCCACCAAATATATTGATCAAAATTGCTTTTACATTTGGATCCTTTAATATAATGTGAAATGCTTTTTCAACACGCTCTGCATTTGCAGTTCCACCTACATCCAAGAAATTCGCAGGATTTCCACCGGATAATTTAATGATATCCATAGTAGCCATTGCTAATCCAGCACCATTTACCATGCAACCAACATTTCCGTCCAATTTAACAAAGTTCAATCCTGCTTCATCCGCTTCCACTTCTGTTGGATCTTCTTCTGTTTTATCGCGCATTGCTGCGTATTCAGGATGACGGAATAATCCATTTCCATCCATCGTAACTTTTGCATCAACTGCAATAATTTTATTGTCAGATGTTTTTAAAACTGGATTGATTTCAAACATTGCTGCATCAATTCCTTCGTATGCGTTGTACAACGAAACGATGAATTTTGTCATTTGCTTGAACGCTTCGCCAGACAATCCAAGATTGAAGGCTATTTTTCTTGCTTGAAAACCTTGAATTCCAACACGTGGATCAATAGATTCTCTATGAATTAATTCTGGTGTGTGCTCTGCAACGTGCTCAATGTCCATTCCACCTTCTGTAGAATATACAATTACGTTGCGTCCCATTTCACGATCCAACAAAACAGACATGTAAAATTCAGAAGTTTCTGATTCACCAGGATAATAAACATCTTGTGCAATCAATACTTTACTTACCAATTTCCCTTTACCATTTGTTTGAGCTGTTTCCAGATGACCGCCAAGAATTCCTTTCACTTTCTCTTCTATGTGATCAATACCTTTTGCCAAAACTACACCGTGTGAACCAGTTTCTTGAACCAATCCTTTTCCACGACCGCCTGCATGAATCTGCGCTTTCACCACATACCATTCTGTACCAGTCTGTTCTGTTAATTTCTTAGCTGCAGCAACTGCATCTTCCACTTTGTCCACTACAACTCCTTCTTGAATTGCAACACCGTAGCTTTTTAATATTGATTTACCTTGATATTCGTGTAAGTTCATCTTCTGTTTTTTTGTTGGGTAAAAGTATAGTTAATTGGACTATTTTTCAAGTTTATTTTACGATTTTTTAGCAATCTTATTTACGGGCATTTTTCCAAGAACTTGAAATCTCAATGGATGCAAATTCTTTTTTATTTCGAGCCTTGATGGAATCCCATATTTTTTGAATCCCATGCTGCAGCGCTTCCTTCTCTTCTTCCATTGCTGAATACATGATTTTCGGATCTTCAAAATAATGTTTCACGAAGTTAGTATCAAAATTTCCGGAACGAAAAGCTTCGTGCTTTAGAACATATTTCCCAAAATCCAAGGTTGTTTTTAAACCTGAAATTTGGTAATTATCAATCGCTACTATAGTCTTTTCGATAGCTTCTTCGCGTGTTTTCCCCCAAACGACAAGTTTAGCAATCATCGGATCGTAGAATATTGGAATATCCATTCCTTCCAAGAAACCATCATCAACACGCACATTTCTGCCTGTTGGAATTCTATACCGTTGTAAGTTTCCAATATCCGGCGTAAATCCA
>CAIYXD010000076.1 GCA_903930085.1 uncultured Flavobacteriia bacterium | reverse complement strand
CGACATAGTGAATTTAAACCGTCAAAAATTAACCAAAATTCCTCCTGCATTATATGATAGAAAAGAAATAAGAGTTTTGCACCTTTATGGAAATCAATTGGATTCTATTTCGTATCGTATCGGGGAGCTGCAACTTTTGGAGGAATTGTATATTGGAAAGAACAATTTAACATCTCTGCCAAAGGAAATCGGGCTACTTAAAAATCTGAAGATTCTATCCGTTCAATACAATGAAATTTCGGAACTACCGGCAGAAGTAGGCCAGTTGAAAAATTTGGAGCAACTGATTTTAAATCAAAATGCCTTACGCACTTTACCAAAGGAAATTGGCCAGCTGCAGAAATTAGAAATGCTGCAAGTGAAAATGAATTGGTTGGATAGTTTGCCTGAAACACTTGGAGAATGTAAGCAGCTGAAGTTTGTTCACTTAAACCGAAATAATCTGATGGAATTACCGGAGAGCATGGGGAAAATCGTCGGTTTAAAAGAAATTTATTTAGCAGGAGCGGGGCAATTGGTTGCCGTTCCTGAATCTTTTTGCGAACTGCGGATGCTGGAAATTTTAGAAATAGATTTCCAAACCGTGATCCCAAGTTGCTTGGCAGTGAAACAAACCAATCGCCTGCAAATTATTCAACACTAAAATGCAGTGTAAAAGTGCAACTGAAATAATTTAATCTTCGCTTTGAATTAGAACAAAAAATAAAACAAGGTCGTATGCAAAATGAGCGGAAATACTAAACCATAGTCCAAAATGCTCAAATCCGTAAGAAATCACTAGAATAAAAGGTAAAACCACCAATCCATACAAAGACATTTTGATTTTTTTTAAACTGAAATAACCATGAACAGCAACGAATAGAAACGAGGTGATCCAAACGCCCAAAAATGTTTGAATTCCAGATCGAAACAGTAATTCTTCCCCGATTCCTGCGCAAAGCGACAAGAAAATAGCATCTACATAATTTAAATTCAAGTCTTTAACGAGCTTGTCGATTGGAAGTGGAATGGTTTTAAAAACCGGCGCTTGCAATAGAAGCAGCGCCAAAAAAGCATAAACTATTCCAAATTCCAATCCGTAGAGTACTGGTATTGTTTTGAAATTTGCTACCTGAAAAAAAGTATATAGATTCGCTCCTTTGAAATAATGAAGTGCAAAATATGCAGGAAGTGGCATCAGCAATAAAGTAACCCAGCCAAAGAAAAGTATCTTAGATTTATTCAAATTTTACCGATTGGAAGTTTCTTTAAAAGTAGGTAAATTCTATGAACGCCAATCCTATCCTTTTATAACTGCGGAAATTTCTTAGAAACCTAGCAAGATTCACCGAAAAAATCACATCAACATACCTTTAAAGGTCGCATTTATGCCAAGTATTCAATTTATCCCGGAAAGTAGCGTTATATTTGCCAAAATGTGCTTTTTTGATTAAAATTAGAACGTGAAATTAATTTACAGGAACGAAATCGATTTGGAAAAATGGGACGCTTTAGTTCGCTCAAAATCCGATGCTGCAGTATTCTCACTGAGCTCCTATTTGGATGCTGTTGCTGAAAATTGGTGCGTT
>CAIYXD010000075.1 GCA_903930085.1 uncultured Flavobacteriia bacterium | reverse complement strand
TTGGGGGAGGAAGTCTTTGAAGATGGAAAAATTTCCAAGAAAAAAGCCGAGGATTTTGTAAAAACAATACAAGCGTTTAAATTAATCTCTGAAATTTTTGAGGTTAAAAAACTACGTGCAGTCGCAACATCGGCAATGCGAGAAGCGATAAATGCAGATAAAATAATCGAAAAAATTAAAGAGGAAACCGGAATTGAGATTGAGGTAATCAGTGGAGACACAGAAGCAGAATTAATTTTTGGAACGTTCTTTTTACTCGATTTTGACAAAAGTCACCCATTCATCGTGATCGATGTTGGGGGCGGAAGTACCGAAATCAGTGTGTTTGAAAGTGGGGAACGCATTGCTTCTAAGTCCTTTCAAATTGGAACAATTCGTATATTGAAAGAAAAAGTTACCTCTCAAATTTGGAGCGAAATACACGATTGGATTGCATTGCACGTAGATTTAAAAGCGCCACATAAAATATTTGGTACTGGCGGAAATATCAATAAAGCGCACAAAATTCTTGGAGCTGGACACATGGAATCCATACAAGTAGCTAAAATCAAGCAATTGCGAGACGATTTGTCAAAACTTTCCATTGCGGGACGCATAGACCAATTCCAATTAAAACCGGATCGAGCGGATGTATTGGTTCCTGCTTTGGACATTTACCTCTATATTTTGCAAGAATTAAACTGCTCCGAACTGATTGTTCCTAAAATTGGTTTGACGGACGGAATGATTTATGACATGCACTTGCAGGCAAAGAGGAGAAAATCGGTTTAAATAAAATGATTGTGCAGCCGCTTATACATGGATTATAATCTAGTCTAATCTGAACTTCACCGGAATTGTAGTGTAAACTGACACTTTTTTACCTTTATTTTCTCCAGGAATCCAATCTGGCATCGCTTTTACAATTCGGATTGCTTCCCTGTCTAAACTGACAGCACCCTTTACACCGCGAAGGATTTTAATTGCAGAAATCTTTCCTTCAGGATTTACCACAAATTGCAGGTAAACTGTTCCTTCGATGCCATTTTCTTTTTCTATTTGGGGATAAATTAGTGTGTTTTTAATGAAATTAAAAAGCTCACCAACGCCGCCCTTAAATTCTGGCATTTTTTCTGCAAAAGTTAAAATTTCTTCTTCCATAAATTCTGGAACTGTATCCCTAATCGTTATTCCACCGCTATATCCTGTTGGCTCAATAATACATGGTTCTCCCATATAAATAGGTTCTGGAAGCACTTTAAACTTAGGGTTTGGGGATGAAGAAATTTCCTTCGTTTCCGGAACCGTAGTTTTAGATAGGGGTTTTTTATCTTTTTCAACGTTATCTGAAATCTCTGTTTTTGCAGGATTTTGTTGTGTTTTAATCGTTTTATTCTCCTCCGTGCACGCCACTAAACTGAGACAAACCAATGACAAAATCAAAAAGGACGTGTTTCCACCCTTTTGTTTTAAGGCAACTTCCAAGAGCGGTATATCATCGTGGTGAAAATCAAATTGATTGTGTGTCATTCTGCCACATACTTCCACTTCGCGATTAGAAAGTAAATAGGTAATAATTTCCGCACGATCCATTTTAGTGAAATCCATTACAGCCTTTTCGCAACTTTTGCAATGGCGGGAAATTAAACCAATTTTCATTTTGCTCCAATCTTCTGCGCACGGATTTTCTATTTGAATTTTCATGTCGAATTAATTAATTAGGTTTTATTTCTTGAAAAAAAAGCTATCCCTATTGCAAATTACAAGTACCGTGCCTTTTTGCTAAACCAAAATCGCTCACAAATTAGAGAATGGCATTTTAGCATCTTTCAAAAGCATTTAATTGAACAGTAACTATTTGAATTCATCCTAAAAAAATGCTCTCACCTCCATCCCACCGGAATGAATTGTTTTCGTGTTTTCTGATTTTCTGCCGGTATACTGAATAGAAATTTGCAGATTTTTGGAAACAGATTTTTGATAGCCCAAGTTCCAGGTGTAATTAATTCCCGGACGCAATGCTTCTAACATTTCAAAGCCTAATGCTGAATTTTGATTGCCGATATACGCAATATTCACCATTTTCAACGCTCCTTGCAAACTGCCTTTTTCCGCCTGGTTATATTTGAAAGTGGACCCAATTTCATAGATAACGGAACGTTCGCCACCCAATTCCAGTTTATTTACTTTTTTAGAATATCGCCCATCCAAAGTTACCCGAAATGTTGTTGTTGGTTGGAAAATGATACTTGGTTGCACAAAATGGTATTTCAAGGAATAATTGCGCCCGGAAGTATAATCCGCTTCCGAATCCTTGGTTCCAATTTGTCCTTTGGTTTCTAGCGAAACTACTTTTTTTATGTTCCAACGAATAGAAAGTTCGTGGTAACGGTTTGCGCGCGAATCAAAGCCTGTTGCGAGTAAGGTTTTGGTATTTAAGTCTTGGAAGGTATATTCTCCGCCAATTATACTCGATGTTCTGTTGAAGAAAATCGTGTTCCGTAAATTGGTGTTGGAGGCAATTAAATTGGTGTCTCGAATTTGCGTTGAAAATGGATTGAAGGCCTCCAAACCGGAAAATAGGTTTGTCTTTCGATTGATCCGAACTCTCGCTTGGTCTGAGAATCTAGAAAGAAATTTCTTGATTCCTTTTTTGGAAGACCAAATGCGTTCTGGTCGCCAGTAGATGGAATGGTTGAACTCGTTTGAGTAGGTTTTTACGTAGGTATTACTTGGTGTAAAAACGCGAATATAACTTGCTTGGTCAACAAATTGTGCGATTTCAAATTCGTTCAAATCTTTTATTCCATCGCTGTTGTAGTCTATCCAAGTGTAGATTCCCTGTCCGTCATTTACTTTGATATATAAAAATTCACGTTTTAGTTCCAAGCCGGAACCAATTTCATAAAAACTATTCCATGTCAAAGCGCCTCGCCATAAATTTATTTGGTAGTCAATTCTCCCCAATAAAGTGTTCTCCGGCGTTTGATTCAACAAATTAGCATTCAACACTTTCAATTCACGGTAGCTTGTAACCAGATTCAATGTTTGATTTTTCAATTCCGTTAGTTTCAATTCTGCGCCTACCGTTGTTGCCTTCGCAACGTTTGTGAGACGCACACTATCTGAGCGTTGATCGTAGCGTTCGCGGTAAAATACCTTATAGAGATTCTTAACGGAATCGGCATTGGCCAAATAAACCTGGTAATCAAAAAACTGGTAACTATTTGTTTCCAATGCCACGTTACCACCTGAAAATTTATTGCGTTCATGGTCATCCAAATACCCGATTTTCAGCCATTTAAAATCTTTTGAAAATTCAGATCGGTGGCGCAAAAATTCGTTTTTCTGCACAGCCGCATTACTGGATAAATAGCTGCCGTCCCAACGGGCATTAAACCCATTTTGATTCCATTTTCCGTTTGTAAAGGTGCGTAATCCCTGGTAATTGTCCCCAATCTGAAAATGCTGCCCTTCCAGATTGAGATTGCCATTTTTCCTGTTTTTAAAATTTGCACCAAGCGTAGTTGCAATTTGATTTCCTTCAAATCCTTTGTTTCTCGTGTTCCAATCCCGATCAAATTCTACCGATCGGTACTGTTCAATCGGACTAAAATTTCGCTCCAGCGTTTCCAGCTCCAGCTTCGTTTCCAACTCCCATTTCACGAGTGAATCCCGCGACAAAGGAATTTTACCAACTAAACGCGTACGGTTAGAAAAACTCTCGTCGTCGGCGCTATCGAATTTTGAAAAGGTATTTAAATCATTCTTGGAATACGCCAATTCTGTTTCCAAAACTAAATTTTTTCGAATCCGATAGCTCACGCCGCTTGTAAGCATTCGTTTTTGCTTCGGCGTAATAATCAAGCGCGACGGAATATAATCTCCTTGCGGAATCCCTGCGATTGGTGCAACCCATTTGTACACGCGGCCGAGCGCATTAAAATTACTGAAAATATAATCGCCTTTTCCTGCTCCCACAAATGTGAAAACTGCGCGGTAATAGGCAAGTAAGGGATCAACCGAATAAACGAGAACAGAATCGTAACCCAAAGAATCCACTAATTGGTACAAGACTTGGTTTTCGAAATAGCCGATGGAATCAATGCTGTTGGTTTGTGCCAAATTCAAACTGTCGCCAATTTGAGACAATACTTGTTTTTGAGAAAAACTCAAGGGCTGCTGCAACGATTGGTTTTTAGCATCTTGCTCCGAATACATATTTACCCAAAAATCCATCTTTTTGGAGGAAAAAGTAGTAGAAGTTTGAAACAAGGATCGCGCATAATTTTGATCGGAATATTGAAATTCTATGACAATCCTACTGTCTTTCGTTATCGGATTGCGCGATGTAAAAACAACTTCTGCAGCATTATAATTGATGACATAATCATATTCTTGTCCGCGTTCTTTTAATTTTCCGTCGATATACACTTTTTCAGTTCCGGATAAAACAATAATAAACGGTTCGTTTTCATTTCCCTTCAAACGATACGGACCTTGGTTTCCTTCAATCCCCGGGACAATTTGTCGGGCAAATTTCCCCTTCGACAATGCGCCACTTACTTGTGTGTTCCAAACTTTACTAGAATCTGTTGACCATTGGTAGTTGAGCGTTAAACCTTGCGCCCTTTTTTTATAATTTAGGAAATACCCTTTTGGTTTGGAAAGCCAGAAATCGCCGGCAATCAGTTTCATTCTATCGTTATAAATTTGGATAAATACTTGGTCAAATTCCTGCAATTTATTGGTGTTTCCGTCCGGCTGAATGGGCAAATTATCATCAGAAACGGAAGCTAATAATTTTAAATTTGGAGCGATATCGCCCGAAAGCTCCAGGTTTAAAGTAGAATTAACGCCCAAATCC
>CAIYXD010000074.1 GCA_903930085.1 uncultured Flavobacteriia bacterium | reverse complement strand
TGGAAATGTATATGATAAATTTATGGTTGGCGCCGCAGTTCACAACATGGGCATTCCATTCAATAAATTCCAATACTTGGTTGCACCAATGTATTCCTTCGGACGACAAATGGTTTCCGGAATCGGAGAGTTTTCGTACACCTTTTCACCACAAAACATACTTAAAGTATCCAGATTTGGATTATCTGTGAAATCATTCAAAGTAGATTCCAGTTCCACCATTCGCAAAAATGAAGGAGCGTATCTCGCAATTTCTCCCTACTGGCAAGCTAAGTTCAAGAACGAGCGCAACTCCCCTATTTCCCATAATTTCCTTGCACAGGGAATTCTGCGTTACACCAATTACGGCGGTTTAAAATCCGATTATGTCGGCGGTTTTGCCCGATATTCCGTTGATTACAAAAAACCGGATCATGTTGTGAATTTAAAAATTCGAACCGATATTATTAGCGGGAAAGCCGTTGAAATGGGACGCCTCACCATTGAATCCATCTATCGTTTCCGTTACCTTAAAAACAGCATGAAACGTTGGATTGAGCTACGCGCATTTATTGGGAATAATTACTATTTCAAAGTAAAAGACAATTCAAATACATACGCCTATTCGATGTCGTTGAGTGGAAATGACGGTGCGCAAGATTTATTTTTCGAAAACTACTATTTTGGTCGCGGAACGGTTGATGGACTTTGGTCGCAGCAGCGGGATGAAAATATGGGAGGATTCAAAAGCACAAGTTATTACGGAACAACTAGCAATTGGATGGGTGCTGGAAATCTATATGTGCAACTTCCGATTCCAAAGTTGAGCATTTTTGGAGTTTTTGCAGATTTCGGAACTTTTTACAATGGAACGAGCGTCAATTCAGCAATTAATACCGGTGCTGCAATTCGAATAAGTTCTGTTTTCGGAATGTATTTCCCTATTTGGATGAGCAAAGAATTGGATGCTTCCTATGGAAATTCGAAGTACGGCGAGAAAATTCGTCTAACCTTGAAATTGAATTTGGTCAACAAAGGTTTGAAATTGGGCATCGGAGAATAAGAATTTATTGCGGGTAAGACACGAATTCAGGTATTATCCATACTTTCCTTATTTACGATTCGGAACATGTTAAAAAATGTTTTCTTTTTGTAATTGGTAAGAATTTTCCCTACATTTAAAAGGCGGAAATTGGAAAGCAGTTGAAAATATCGGTTAGCTAAAACAGGTTGAAAACAACTTTCCATTCGCGTAAATAGGGTTATTTGCGTATTTCCGCTTAGTAGTAATAATTCTAAAAAAAGCGAGATGAACATTCAATTCAACACAGACAAAAACATTGCAGGACACGAGCGACTTGCGAAGCTTTACAGCACTACTATTTCGGATGCTTTCACGCGATTCAATTCGTATATAACGAGTGTTGAAGTACATTTATCGGATGAAAACGGCGGCAAAACAGGTCCGAAAGACAAAAAATGTGTGCTCGAAGTGCGCGTGAAAAATTTAAAACCAATTGCAGTTACCGAGCGAGAAGATTCTATGGATCAAGCCGTAAAAGGAGCAATTATTAAAGCAAAAGCATCGTTGGATTCCGTTCTTGGAAAATTAAATGAACATTAAGAAAAATACAGAAGTTGGCGGAATCTAATAGGCAAACATATTATTGGTTTGTATGGTTTGTACTTTGCTTTATTTCCTACCAACTGGTGCAAGATACCATTAGACCGAATTATAGCAGTGGCAACGCACTAATCATTTACTTTTTGGGAGTTGCCCCGAATTTTTTTCCAGCTATTGGGATTCCAGCTTTGTTGGTTATTCTGATTCCAGTTCTAAGTAAAAAAAGAAGCACTAAAAAATGGTTGACTGAAAAGAGATACTTTACAGCAAACTTAATTTCGCTAGTAGGACTTCTAACATGGGAGTTGGTTCAAATTCTGACAAAAAGTGGAAGATTTGACTGGAATGATATGCTTTGGACAATTATTGGAGCGTTTATTTTTCAACTAATTTGGCAGATAACACCATTTAAATTTAAAGAACTATAGAAAGAAACTGAAATCGAAAATGTCGATAGCGAGAAGTTTGTTAGCTTACTAAGCAATGTGGCATAATAAAAGTGCTTCGTTCATGCATAAACGTTTAAACGTAATTCAATTCCAAACCAAATGATACAAATTTTAACTGCAATTATTTATTTTTCAATTCTTCCAAGCGGACAGAATTCAATTAATCCAGTGCATGAAAACACAAGGAGCGAATGGAAAACGCTCGTCCAATCAAACTATTCCATTGAATATCCTTCCACTTGGGAGCTGAATAAAGGTGGACAAATGGGTACAAGTTTTATCCTCTTTTCGC
>CAIYXD010000073.1 GCA_903930085.1 uncultured Flavobacteriia bacterium | reverse complement strand
TCTCTTCAACTGCACACATCTGTAAAACCATATAGTTTAAGTCAAAAACAGCAAGCTGCTTTGGTTCGTTTTAATCGTAAATCGCGCCTTTTTTCGGGAGATTTAAACCCTTTGATTGATTTAAATTACCGCTATTTCAATGAACAGCAATTTCGCTGCGGAGCGGGAATCGCCATAGAAAGTAATTTCCAAAAAAAATGGCATTACCGCGCATCAATTATTGGAGGAATTGGATCTGGCGATTCAACCTTTCAAACAAATAGCAGTGTGGTAGATGGCAATCCAAAAAAGTATTCATACCTAGATGCGAAAGGACGAATTACCTATATGCCAAATGAAATTTTCAATTTTCAAGTTGGAATAGACCATAATTTTCTTGGAGAAGGCAATCGGTCGATGTTTTTGAGTGATTATGGCAAAGTTTATCCTTTTGGTCAAATAAAAGCAAATTTCTGGCGCTTGGAATACACCATTTTATACCAGTTTTTTAAAGAACAAGTTGGGGGAAATTGGCAGCGAAAAAACGGTGCTACCCACCACATAAGCTTCAATGCTGCAAAATGGTTGAACTTTGGTATTTTTGAATCCGTAATTTTCCAACCCAAAGACACCTTGCTTAATCGAGGATTTGATGCGGAATATTTGAATCCTGTTGTTTTTTATCGTCCGCAAGAGTATTCTCTCGGTTCTTCCGACAATGTTTTATTGGGGGTAAGTTTCACTGCAAAATATAAAAAACAGGTACTATATGGTCAGTTGATTTTAGACGAATTCTTCCTTGCAGAAATAAAGGCAAAATCCGGCTGGTGGGCAAACAAATACGGTGGACAAATTGGTCTTAAAGGACGATTTATTCGCGGTAAAAGTAATTTCTTTTACCGAACAGAATATAATTTTTCAAGACCTTATACCTATTCACATTTAAGTGCAGGACAAAATTATGGAAACCAAGGAATGCCACTTGCGCATCCGTATGGAGGAAATTTTATGGAACTTTTAGGCGAATTTAAGCTGCAGCGAAATAGATGGTCTTTTAAAACATTTTTTAGTTATTTTTTAATGGGCTACGATTTAAATGGGTTTAGTTATGGCTCCAATATTTATGAACCTTACACCAATCGACCATACGAATACAACCATTTTATTGGACAGGGAAAAGGGAATAATGGTGTGAGATCGATTTTAACTGTTTCCTATAAGGTTTCAAAATATGGGAATTTACAGTTGTTTTTCGAAAACCAATTTCGTTACGACACCGCATTTAAACGCGGCAATTATATTCCGTTAATAGGATTGAGAAGTCAGTTGTGGAATGATTACAGAAATTATTAGCTTTAGTTAGGGAAATATAAAAAGCGACCAACTAGAAGTCAATCGCTTTTTAAGTTTACCTGCACATCGTAAGTGGTTATGGTAAGAGTTTAGTTACTGGAATCTAATTTATAAGCCAATTATGTGTCTTAATTCCACTTCTGTGACACAGCATTTTTTCCCTGTTTGATTTAAATAGGTTCGTGTCACAAGTCGACCGTGAATGGCAACTTTCTTTCCTTTTTCCGCATATAATTCTAAAAACTGCGCCATGTTTCCCCAAGCAAAAATACGGTGCCATTCTGTATTAGATTTAATTTTGCCATTATTGGCGCGGTAATCATTATCCGTTGCAAGGTTAAAGCGAGCGACTTTATTTCCGTTTTGAAATTTTGTGATTTCTGTTGGCGTGCCGATACTTCCGATTAAGGTCACGTGGTTTTTAAGTGAATTCATAGCGTTTTAAAATTGTAATTAGGTTTAAAATTTATAGTGAGAATAAAAAGTAGGAATTGGAAACTCGTTTATACTTAAAGAATTATCAAATCGTTTACTTCCACTTCAGAAACAAATTTTCTTTCTCCCTGTTTCAGGTAAAACTTCGTTACTAATTTCCCTTCAACCGCTAGGTCCATTCCTTTATGGCATAGTTCTTCCAAAATCTGCACCCAACGACCCCAAGCCGTTAATTGATGCCAATTACTTCTAGTTTTTGTGTTTCCCGAGCTATCCAAATACATTTCTTTTGTAGAAAGGGTGAATTGAGCGATTTTTCTTCCATTTGCTAGTTCTACTATTTTTGGTGTTGAACAAACTTTTCCGATTAAATTAACGTGGTTCATATATATTGATGTTAATGTTATGTTTAAATAAGGGAGCCGATTTCTCAGCTCCCGGTTTGATTGTATAGGTGGTTATTTGGTGGTTTTTTCTGTAACTTCCGTGTTTTCGTCCGCTGAATTTTTTAAAGCTAAAATCAAAAACTCATTGATCTCAATTATTGTTTCGTTTCGTTTTTCGCCGGTTTTTGTTTCATACGTTTGATGAACCAATTTCCCTTCAATAAGAATTTCCTGCCCTTTGTTTAGGTTTTTTTTAACCCGATCTGCAAGTGGCCCCCAGGCTTTAATTACATGCCATTGTGTGTTGTCCTGCCACTGTCCGCTTTTGTCTTTGTAGCGTTCGTTCGTTGCCATCGTAAAGCGAGCCAAAGTGCTTCCTGTTTCAAAATTTGTTACTTCTGGTTGTGCTCCTAAGCGGCCAATCAAACTAACTTTGTTTCTTAATGTACTCATGTTTGTGTTTTTAAAAAGTTTGAAAAATTTAGTGTTTGTCCTACATTCAGAAGTCCTTATCTGAGTTCGACGATGCAAAGTTGGGGCAACGCAAAACCTTGATTCGGTTATTTGTCGTTTGTAGTCGACTAATTTTCGTTTGTTGTCGTTTAAAACCGTTTAAACCTTTTACAAGTCTCGATTTAGTGTTGTTTTTAATTTTCAAAAAAATTGCTTTTTTTTAATTTTCCGGAATTTCTTTTGCTTTTTTGAAGAAGTTAGAAATTTTAAAGCGCTTTGATAGTTGAAAAGAAATATATTTGTGGACAATTGCTAGATTCCACAAAAAACTTTAACCGTGAACCTCTTAAATCCTCCTAAAAATGATTACACCGATTACTACGATATCGCTCGGTTTGGGTTGGCATGGAAAATTAATGTAGTATTAACAGGTGTTTTATTTCTAATTTCAATATTTTTCTTTTTTAATCAAAAGACCCTATTCCTTGAATATCTTGCAGGCTGTTGTATTTCATTAACTGGAATTATTTATCTGGTTGTAACCAAACGCTATATTGTAGTTTCCTATTTTATGTTGGCGTTTTCACTGCTATTACTGGTGATTTCCCTTTTTTTTGTGAATAATACCCCCCACATCATCGAGCCACTGTGGTTAACAATCATATCCATATTCGCCTATTTCAATTTGGGTAGAATAGCAGGGAATACCACTTCGGTAATTTCGGGTTTAATAATTTCCATCTATTACCTTTTCTTTTTGGATACAAACGCAACTATCCTTGGCGATCCAGCTACTTTTAATAATGTTGGAATAATTATAGAATTCAGCTTATGCATATTCATCATAGGTTACATTATATCCCAATTTATAAAAACAACGGCAAATGCGGAACATCGCTCAAGGATTGCAAACGAAGAGTTAAATGAACAATACCGATTAATTCAACTTCAAAATGAAGAAAAAACTGTTTTGATCAAAGAAATTCACCACAGGGTTAAAAATAATTTACAAGTAATAATAAGTCTTTTGCGGCTGCAATCCTCTGAAATAGAATCGGAAGACACAAAAATACAATTTAGCGACGCCATTAATCGTATCATGGCAATGTCTCTAATTCACCAAAAAGTTTACCAGGAAAAATACCTTTCTCAAATTGAAACTTCCGATTATTTTAAAACACTAATTAACGATTTGTATCAGTCATTGCATCTTACTAATTCTGTTGAAATATTTGTTACTTCTAAATTGGACAGAGTTGGATTAAAAACTATCGTTCCTTTGGCTTTGCTGGTTTCGGAATTAGTTTCCAATACCTTGAAACATGCTTTTCAAAAAGAAGGAGAAATCCATTTGTCGTTTAGCTCTGCAAATTCTGGCTATTTCACATTAGAATATAGAGATAATGGGAAATGGAAAAATCCAAGTGAAGTTTCCTCGTTTGGACTGCAACTTATAGATATGCTAATCGAACAATTGGAGGGAACGTATACAAAAATCAGCGACGAAACCGGCACAACTTATCGCATTTCAATCGTTAATTTGGACGTGTAAAGCGATTAATATTTATAAATAAAATTAGTTGATTCTAAGGGTTATGATCAACTAGTTATTGAATTTATTGATTACGAATTTAATATCTTCAAAATTTATATATACATTCACAACACTATAAATTAAAAACTACTATTATGAAATTTGGAATCAAACACCAAGAAACTTATTCTCGCGGAGAATTAATCTTAAGAACATTTCTAGGAATGTTTTACATTGCACTGCCACACATCTTTTTACTGCTTTTTGTTGTTATTGGAAGTCTATTTTTAAACTTCCTCACTTTTTGGATTATTCTATTTACAGGAAAATTTCCAGAAAGCTTTTTTAGATACCAATTGAATATGCAAAGGTGGAATCTAAGAGTGATGGCGCGAATTTCGAATTTATCGGATGGTTATCCAAGTTTTGGACTTTCTGGAACAGACGAAAATACGTGGATTGAATTAGATTGTCCTCAAAGTTCAAGTAGAGGAAAATTATTGCTACGTATGTTTTTAGGTATATTCTATGTTTATATTCCTCATATATTTTGCTTGTATTTCCTATCCATAGCAGCTTCGTTTGTTCGATTTATTGCTTGGTGGATTGTATTATTCACAGGAAAATATCCTGCTGGAATGCATGGTTTTTCTGTCGGAGTTATGCGATGGGGATTTAGAGTTTCTGCATACATGGGATATTTAACAGATACGTACCCTCCATTTTCTTTG
>CAIYXD010000072.1 GCA_903930085.1 uncultured Flavobacteriia bacterium | reverse complement strand
CCATAGCGTTCTGGATCGCTAACGTGGTAAGCATACACTACGCCGCCTTCCGGATTGTTGTTTTCTTTTAATAAACTATCCATTCCAACGCCATAGAAGATATTATCTCCTAAAACCAGCGCAACCTTTTCATTGCCAATAAACTTTTCTCCGAGAACAAAAGCTTGGGCTAATCCATTAGGAATTTCTTGCACCGCATAGGAAAACTGACAGCCCAAACTTTCTCCATTTCCCAATAATTTTTCAAAATTAGGCAAATCGTGTGGTGTTGAAATGATTAAAATCTCTCTGATTCCAGCGCTCATCAAAATGGATAAAGGATAATAAATCATCGGTTTATCATAGATTGGCATTAGTTGTTTGGAAACTGCCAACGTTAATGGGTGCAAACGTGTTCCGGATCCACCAGCTAATATTATTCCTTTCATAATATGAATTAATTATCGTTAAAAAGTAGTAACACGGTTAAAAAAAGTGTGTGTTACTCCTCCTCTTTTCGTTTTTCTAAGTCAACTTTTAAATCTTCATCGGTCGATAATTGAAGATCTGACCAATTGATTTCGCTTTCTTCTGAATAAGCGTCAAAATAGGGCTCTTCAAAAGATTTTGTGGTTAATTTTCTTTCGAAGGACAAGAGCAAGGAAGGAAGTACAATTAAGTTTGTAATCATTGCAATTAACAAGGTAATTGAAATTAATAACCCTAAAGCCTGTGTTCCTCCAAATTGAGAAAAAAGGAATACGGAGAAACCGCAGAAAAGTACGATTGACGTATAAAACATTCCCAATCCCGATTCCTTTATAGCAATAAGAACACATTGTCTTAAATCCCATTGTTTTGTTTTCAATTCCTGTCTGTATTTTGCCAAATAGTGAATTGTATCATCTACAGAAATACCGAATGCGATACTAAACACGAGCAAAGTAGACGGTTTTAATGGAATTCCAAACCAACCCATGATTCCGCCGGTAACAGCTAACGGAATTAAATTGGGAACCATGGAAATAACCACCATTCTCCAGGAACGGAACAATAATGCCATTAAAATACCGATGGTAACAATTGCAAATAGAAGACTTTGAATTAAATTACTAACGAGATAGCGGGTTCCTTCTGACACAACAACAGAAGTACCGGTGAAAGTAACATCAAAATACTCGTTGTCAATCGCTTCGCGTAAATTCGATTTAAAATCCTTATGCTTTGTATAGGAAAGTAAAAGGGATGGATCGCTGTCAAATTTAAATTGCACATCCGAGTTCCCATTCGATAAAATAGCTGTTAAACCATTATACACTTCAGGAAAATTAAGTGTTAGCGAATCCAAGTAATCTCTTTTTCCTTTGACAAATTTAGCGTAGTATTTTTCAATTTGCTGCTTGTTTGGATTTAAAATATTGTCTATTTTTAATTGCAGTAAATCCACCTTATCCGCTACCTCATATGAACCGAGATCTTTCATTTGGCATCTAATTCTAGCAGTAGTATTTGTTGTGTCAATAAGTTCTTTTACCGATAAACTGCCGCCATTTGGATTGTTCATCTCAAAGTTATCCATGTATTTTTTCAACCTTCCTTTATCGCGGTTTGAGATAATTTTATACTGGGTCACATCCCCGCCATAATAGGACATGTTGATTACTTTAATAAAATCAACAATCGAAATACTTTTCGAAAAGAGCGTATCGGCTGCAAAAACTCCTTGAACTTGTTCGATTTTTTCAAGCGTAGATCTTTTAAAAAGACGGCCCGGTTCTTTGTAATTGATCATTACTTCAAACGGAATGGCGCCACCGAAATGTTTCTCTATATACTGAACATCCAGAAGAATTTGGTCATCTTTTGGGAGATCTCCAGTTACATTTCCAGTTGCATTGATTTGTACCATTCCGGCAACACTTACAAGAAGAATTAGTATTGTAACGCCATATACCCAGCGTCTTTTAAATTGTGCAAGATGAATTACCGTACTGATTAAACCCGTTGCAAATTTTCTGTCGAGGTGTTTTAAGTGGCGTTCTTTCGGCGATTTTGAGAACGAAACAAAAATCGGTAAAATACAAATGGAAAGAATAAACACCATCAAAATATTCATCGAAGCTGAAAGTCCAAACTCCATTAATTTCTCCGAATTTGTAAAGGCAAAAGTCAAGAATCCTATTGCGGTAGTGAAATTCGTTAAAAACGTTGCCGTACCAATTTTTTGAATTACGCGGGAAAGTGCTTTTACTTTATTTCCATGGTCTTTGACTTCCTGGTGGAATTTAGTCATCAAAAAGATGCAATTCGGAATACCGATAACAATCATCAAAGGTGGAATCAAAGCCATCAAAATCGACAAACGGAATCCTAAGAATCCCATACTCCCAATTGCCCAGATAACGGCAATCATTACCACTGAGTTGCAAATAAAAACAACCCGCAAGGAACGGAAGAAAATATACAATAAAATAGAAGTAACAAGAAGCGAAAGCCCAATAAATATATACATTTCCCCTTGAATTCGCTTGCCTATTACAACGCGTAAATGCGGCAAACCGGCGTACCGAATCTTGCCAAAATGTTTTTCGTAGGAATTGGCAACTTTCTCAATTTCCAATACCACTCCTGAGCGCTTCTGATCGTGTAAAAAACGTTCGTCAATGCCGATCATCATCAAGGAAACATTGGAACTGTCGTTGTACAATAAATGATCGTAAATTGGATTTTGCTTGATTTCCTTTTCTATATCTTCAATTGATTTTTCTTGAAAGGTGATATCCGAGAAAACGCGTTTCGCATCGAACCTACTTTCTGTAATATTATTTTTAATGGTGAAGAGCGTTGCCTCGGAAATTATAGATAAAACTCCATCGTATTGAAGAATGGAATCACCCAGTTCTTTCCACTTTAAAAAATTCTTCTCTGTGTATAATGAATCTGTTTCTATTGCTAAAACAAGTGTTCCGCCATCTTCTCCAAACATCGACTTGAACTTCTCGTAATTCTGCGTTGTTGGAGAATTTTTTGGTAAGACAATTCCATATTTATTTTCTAGCTTCAGGCTTGTGAATGCATAATAGCCGAAAAACACTGTCAACAAGGTAATTATACCTAGCAGGAAGAAACGGTTTCTAAGAATAAAATTTGCTATTTTCGACCACATGTTTTTCTAAAATTGAATAGAATAAGGCAACAAAAGTAATGAAATTAAAAGAGAAGCCAAATAAACTAAGGTTTCAAGTCATTATCGAGCCACTCAAAAAATTCGCGTTGCCAAACCAATCCATTTTGTGGACTTTGCACCCAATGACTTTCGGTTGGGAAATATAAATATTTACTTTTAATTCCTTTTAGCTGTGCTGCTTGAAACGCTTGCATTCCTTCTCCTTCGGGCACTCTAAAATCCATCCCGCCGTGAATTACTAGAATTGGCGTATTCCAATTTGCGACATAATTATGCGGACTAAATTTTGCGTAGTTTTCTTTGTTCTCCTCCAACCAATATGGTCCGCCGTGATCCCAATTGGCAAAGAACAATTCCTCTGTTGTTCCATACCAACTTTCTAAATTGAATAATCCACAATGGGAAACAAAGGTTTTGAATCTGTTTTCATGGATTCCTGCCAACATATAAACCGAATAGCCGCCATAAGACGCGCCAACTGCGCCAAGTTTGGATGGATCCACATACGGTTCTTCCGAAGCGCGATCTATTGCAGTCAAATAATCTTGCATTGCTTGTCCGCCCCAATCTTTTGAAATGGCATCGTTCCATTCTTGTCCAAAACCGGGTAAACCTCTGCGATTTGGCGCAACAACAATATAACCTTTCGAAGCCATCAATGCTAAGTTCCAGCGGTAAGAGAAAAATTGGCTGAGTGCACTTTGTGGTCCGCCCTGGCAATACAAAAGCGTCGGATACTTTTTAGAAGGATCAAAATTCGGCGGAAAAACCATCCAAACGAGCATTTGTTTACCATCGGTTGTTTCCATCCAGCGTTCCTCCACTTTTGGAAGTTGTAGATTTTTTAGAATCGATGCATTTGCTTCAGTAAGCTGTTCGACCTTGTTTTTCTTAATTGAAATCGCATACAAATCTGTCGGAGCAACCATGGATTGTCGGCCGGAATACACCTTGTCACCAAAAAGTGAAATGCTCACATAATCGTGCTGACCAGTCGTTACTTGGCGAATTTTCCCTGAAGCAACATCCATTTCAAAAATATGCACTGTTCCTTTTGTTGCTGCCAAAAAGTAAATCATTTTTCCAGATGGGTGCCAAGCAAAATCCGTTACGGAAAGGTCTAAATCCTTCGTTAGGTTTTTATCGATTCCTGTGAGATTTCGCAAAATAATGTCGTTTTTATCCGCCTCAAATCCATCGCGCGCCATACTCAACCAAGCCAGTTCACCCGAAGTAGAAAACGCTGGATTGTTATCGTAGCCTTTGTATGCTTCGGTGAGATTTACCGTTTCTTTAGAAGCGATGGAATATTCGTATACTGCAGTATTTGTGCTTTGAGCAAATTCTTTTCCAACCAGTTTTTTGGAGGTATAGAGAACTTTTTTTGAATCATTGGAGAAACAAAACTGATCCGAACCACCAAATGGAGGAACAATACCATCGTACATTTCACCATGTAAAATATCCGTTCCGAGGGCTTGAATTATTTCGGAAGTTCCATTTGTATTTATGCGGTGCAGGAATAAATGCCGGCGTTTATAATCGTCGAAATGATCCCAGTGTCGGTACATTAAATCATCCTCTACCCGCGCGTTTGCTTTTGGAAGATCCGCATATTTATCGGTAATTGTCGGTTTTAATTTTAGTGCTTCTATCGTTAGAACCATCGATTCATCTGGCGAAAGTTTAAATCCTTCGAATTCTATATCGGTGAAATTGGAGCATTGGATTTTTTCGGAGCCATCGTGCTTCATCTTCCAAATTTGAAGGCCATTTTTTTCCGCTGACGCAAACCAAATGGTATTATTTTTTCCCCATTGCGCTTCCATTTCTGAAAATGGTGTTGCTGTAATTTGTTTGGACTGGTTGTTTTTTAAATCGATGACAAACAAATCTGTATTGCCTTTATTTGCTGCCATATCGAAAGATCGCTGGCTGTACAACAAATAATTTCCATCTGGGGAAACCGTTCCGCCGGAAACACGGTTTAGTTTCCATAACAGCTCAGGCGTCAGAACAGCTTGTGAAAAAGAATAGAAGGTGAATCCAATTACAAGAAAAAATACAAAATGCTTCATACTAGAAAATTAGAAAATGAAGGTACTAAAATCTACGGAATGGCCTAAGAATCTTGCGTGTTTTTCTTTTTTCTGGATTTCTGGATATAGGCAACCAGTGTCAAGATAAGAAAGCAAAAAGTTATAAGTACAACCGTATATAGCACATTATCTTTCCATTCGAAATCGCGCATTGACATGAAAACAAAGGCATTTGTCGCGACTAAAAAAGTAATCATTAAACGTTGAAACCACTTTATTCCTTTCATCTTTAAACAGTTGATTGGAATAAATATAGATTAATCTTGGAACACTACAAAATTTAAGATTGGCTTGTTCGCGGATTATGTATTGGAATTAAAAATTGGTATTGGGAATAAGAAAGACAAGGATTGAGCGATCAGAATCCTTTTTTCGCAAGAATTTCAGCCATCTCCATTTGCAGTTTTTGTGCTTCTAATCCTGCTTTTTCGGCAAAATCCACACCATTTGAGGCATAAATTATCCCTCTGGAAGAGTTTACCAATAATCCACAATCTTTGTTCCAACCAAATTCTGCAACATCTTGCAACGATCCGCCTTGCGCGCCAACACCAGGAACTAAAAAAAAGTGGTTTGGAACTAATTTTCGCACTTCCCCAATTCCTTCCGCTCGTGTTGCACCTACTACAAACATCAAATTCTCATCTGTTCCCCATGCAGAAGCTTTTCGAAGCACTTTTTTATACAGTTCTTCGCCGGTATTATCTGTAGAAAATTGAAAATCCAACGCACCTTTGTTGGAAGTCAAAGCCAAAAGAATGACCCATTTTCCCGGGAATTCCAAAAATGGCGTAACGCTATCTTCGCCCATGTACGGCGCAACTGTAACGGAATCACAGTTCAAGTAGTCAAAAAATGTTTTGGCATAATAGGAAGAAGTATTTCCAATGTCGCCACGTTTTGCATCTGCAATGGTGAAAATATTTTTCGGAATGTAATCGATTGTTTTTTTAAGTGAATCCCAACCTTTCGGGCCGTAGCATTCATAAAAAGCCAAATTCGGTTTATAGGCTACAGCAAAATCTTTCGTTGCATCGATTATTGCTTTGTTGAATTCAAAAATCGGATCTTCACATTCCAATAAATGGGGCGGAATTTTAGCTAAATCCGTGTCGAGACCAACACATAAAAACGATTTCTTTTGGCGAATTTGTTCAATTAATCCTTCACGTGTCATATTTTCGAATACTTGTTGCAGCAAAAGTAATGAAAGTAAATTAAAATTATCCCCTTGAAAATTGGCAATCTTGAAAGATTATAGTGGAATGATAATTTGCTTTTCACTTTTTGTTCGGACAGAAAAATACCCCAAACAACCTCCTGAAAAATTCGATGTTGGATTCGCTGGTGTTGCGCCCTGGATATTTTGTTCCAAGGTGAAGAAGTAATTGTAGATCGATTTATCGATTCCAAACATTATAACATCTACGGTATCTCCGGCTTTAATTTCATTCGCAAAAATCGGCTCTTGATTGATGTTTCCATCGTTGTATTGATCAGATTGTATAAAATTACCAGGAATATTTTTCTCTTTAACTATAAGGTTAAACTGGTAATAATTTTCTATTCCAGCAGGATCAAATCGAATTGGCACGAGAGCATTTATCGGTTCCGGTCCAAATGAAAAAGGGAAAGTTTCAACAATTTCTAATGGCACATTAACCGGCATTTTACCTGCAGCAACGAAGACTTTTCCATCCACTGAGATTTGAATCGTGTACGTTCTGCCTTCCGAAACAGTATAGTTATTCACTTCGTAGACACCTGGAGCTACCAAAACCATATTTTGTCCATTTCCAAGATCGTCGGTCAAATAAATACTAGCATTGTCTACTGTTGGAAAATTGGAAGCATCATCTAAATTCAATGTTTTTGTAATGGATACGCGGTGGGTTAAATCACCCAATGTCACAAATCCTTCAACAACAAAATTCGCCTCTTGGTCTTTAATATCCACATCGATAACCTTGGTGCAGGAACTTACAATTTGAGTGATAAAAAGCAGTAGAACTGCAAATTTCAAAAAAGTATATTTTTTCATCTTACTTGAATTTAAAATTATAGGTAATCGCCGGAACCCAGCGGAATAAGGACGTTTGAACCGCTTCCGTAATATTTGGGTTCTCCTCGTTTTGTCGGAACGAAATAGTGTACGCATTTTCCCGGCCATACGCATTGTAAACGGAAAAATTCCAACTGCTTTCAAACTTTTTCGTGTCTTTTCTTAACCACGTTACACCAAGATCCAATCGGTGGTAAGCAGGCATTCGGTAGCCATTTCTTTCTGTGTACAACAATTGTGTTTGGCCATTTATCAGGTATTTTCCAGAAGGAAACGTTACTGCATTTCCAGTATAGTAAACGAATAAAGCAGAAATAGAAACTTTTGGCGTTACGTCATAAATTCCAACGATAGAGATATCGTGTGTACGATCTTGTTTTGCTGCATACCAAGCACCATCGTTAATTCCAATGATTTTTCGCTCAGAACGCGACAAGGTATAGCCAAGCCAACCGGTAAATTTACCTGTTTTCTTTTTCAGAATTAATTCAACGCCATACGCGCGACCAATTCCATACAGTAATTCTCCTTCAATCAAATCGTTGCCTTGCAAGTTTGCGCCATTTCTGTAATCAATTTGATTCTGCATTGATTTATAATACGTTTCCACATTGAATTCATAGGCATTTTGTTTGAAATTCTTGAACCAGCCAATGGAAACTTGGTCGGCGATTTCCGGTTTTGTATTCAAACTCGATGGAATCCATAAATCTGTTGGGGAAGTTGTTGTTGTATTGGAAATAAGGTGAATGTATTGCGCATTTCTTGAATACGCGGCTTTTAAGGAAGCAGTTTTGGAATAGACGTAACTAAAAGAAACCCTTGGTTCGAACACAGGATAGGTTTGGATAACCGCATTTTTTGCATAAACGGTTGTATCCACAACATCTCCTTCTGGATTATAGGAATACGTATTTTGATCATTTCCAAGTAACGAAAAGGAACTCCAACGAACACCATAGCTCATTGTTATTTTTTCCGTAATTGTCCAGTCGTTTGTTACAAACAAAGCCGCTTCCAACGATTTGTTTGAGCTCAATATCACGGGATTAATTCCAGATGCTGCGCTTGCTTCCACCTGACCAGGAATAATACTGTGCTGAATCGCATTTAATCCAAATCTGATTTTATTGCGGGTATTTGCAAAATACTGGAATTCTTGCTTTAGATTGATGTCTTTAAT
>CAIYXD010000071.1 GCA_903930085.1 uncultured Flavobacteriia bacterium | reverse complement strand
TTAAAAATGACACATTGGATTGGGGTTCCGCAGAAATGTTGGCTTATGCTACATTACTAGACGAAGGCCATCCAGTGCGTATTTCGGGTCAAGATGTGGAACGTGGAACATTTTCTCACCGCCACGCGGTAGTGAAAACAGAAGATACGGAGGAAGAAATTGAAACGTTGAATCTGTTGTCGGATCAACAAGCGAAATTCTCTATTTACAATTCCTTGCTGTCCGAATATGGCGTTTTAGGTTTTGAATACGGTTATTCCCTTGCAACGCCGAAAGCCTTAACTATTTGGGAAGCACAATTTGGTGATTTCTTCAATGGTGCGCAAATCATGATTGACCAATTTATTACGGCTGGTGAAGACAAATGGGCAACGCAAAGTGGTTTAGTAATGTTGTTGCCACATGGTTATGAAGGACAAGGAGCCGAACATTCCAGTGGTAGAATGGAACGCTTTTTACAACAATGCGCCGATACAAACATGCAAATTGTAAATACTTCCACTCCAGCGAACCATTTTCACTTGTTGAGAAGACAGTTGAAACGCGATTTTAGAAAGCCTTTGGTTGTATTTTCTCCGAAAATGTTGTTGCGCTATCCTTCTGCAGTTTCTTCATTAGACGAAATGGCGACAGGTTCGTTTCAAGAAGTATTGGACGATCCAAAAGCGATTGTTTCTGCTATTGATACGGTGGTTTTCTGTTCTGGTAAGTTCTACTATGAAATGTCGGAAAAAGCGGCAGAAATGAGCGTGGAAAATATGGCGTTTGTTCGGATTGAGCAACTGTATCCATTACCAAAAATTCAAATTGACGCAATTTTAGCAAAATACAGCAGTGCAAAAAATATTGTTTGGGCTCAAGAAGAACCAGCAAATATGGGCGCTTGGAACTATATTGCCATGTCGATGCGAACTATTCCATTTATTGGGATTTGCAAAGATGCAACCGCAGCGGCAGCGGAAGGATCCAAAAAATTGCACGAAAAACGCTTGAAGAAATTGTTTGCAGATGTATTTCAATTTGCAAACGTAAAGGTAAACTAAGGTGTTAGAAAGAATAGCTATCAAATTTTAAAATAGACGCAGATGTCAGTATTAGAAATGAAAGTACCAAGCCCAGGAGAATCCATCTCTGAGGTAGAAATTGCACAATGGTTAGTAGCCGATGGCGATTACGTTGAGAAGGATCAGGCGATTGCTGAAGTAGATTCGGATAAAGCTACACTAGAACTTCCTGCGGAAGAAAGTGGTATTATTTCCTTAAAAGCTGCGGAAGGCGATGTTGTAAAAGTTGGACAAGTTGTTTGTTTAATTGATACTTCGGCTGCTCGTCCCCCTTCGACAGGCTCAGGGAGCTCAGGAGCCGCAGAGGAAGTTAAGGTTGTAGTTGCGGATGCTTCGGCTAACGTAGCAACAAAAGTAGCGGTTCCAAGTCCGGATCCAGTGAAAAAAGATGCTTCGTATGCAGCGGGAACTGCTTCGCCAGCGGCGGTGAAAATCATGGCTGAAAATGGAATTCCTGCCGCTAAAATGAGCGGAACAGGAAAAGACGGACGCATCACCAAACAAGATGTTCTTGCTGCACTTTCCGGTGGTTTCTCAGCAGAAGCGGTGCAAGGATGGGGCGGAACACGCGACCAAAGCAGAGAAAAGATGTCGATGCTGCGCAGAAAGATTGCGGAGCGTTTGGTTTCCGTGAAAAACGAAACTGCGATGTTGACAACGTTCAACGAAGTGGACATGAAACCGATCATGGACTTGCGCACAAAATACAAAGACCAGTTTGCGAAACACCACGAAGTGAATTTAGGATTTATGTCTTTCTTTACCAAAGCGGTAACGGAAGCATTGCATCTTTTCCCTTCTGTGAATGGACAAATTGATGGCAACGAGATTATTTTCCACAATTATGCAGATATTGGTATTGCTGTTTCCTCACCAAAAGGTTTAATGGTGCCGATTGTGCGCAATGCTGAGCAAATGTCGTTAGCAGAAATTGAGCGCGAAATCAAGCGTTTGGCGATTAAAGCGAGAGACGGAAAAATCACACCAGACGAAATGACTGGCGGTACTTTTACGATTACCAATGGTGGCGTTTTTGGTTCGATGTTATCGACTCCAATACTCAACCCACCACAATCTGCGATTTTAGGCATGCACAATATTGTGGAACGTCCGGTTGCGATACAAGGGAAAGTGGAAATTCGACCGATTATGTATTTGGCGTTGTCGTATGACCACCGTATTATTGACGGAAAGGAATCTGTTGGTTTCCTTGTGAAGGTAAAAGAAATGTTGGAAAATCCAGAAAGAATGCTGTTTGGTTCAAAAGATCCACACGCCATTTTATTGGGATTGTAAACCGACTTAAACGATAGTAAAAGCCGTTGCAGCAGTGTGACGGCTTTTTTATTTTCGGAGAATTTGCGGAGCG
>CAIYXD010000070.1 GCA_903930085.1 uncultured Flavobacteriia bacterium | reverse complement strand
TTACTTGTGGTAACATTATTTATCGTCTGAACAATATTTCCTGTTCCGGAACCCTCACCTGTGACATTTGCATTGGCATTCGCTGCCCATGCATACGTTACACTCGTCATACCATTAGAGACATCTGTGTCATCTAAAACAACAGTAAACTGAACATCTGAACATGATGATGCTGTTCCGGCTATTCCAACTGGCTCAGGATTTACCGCTACGGTTACCGTAAATGGATCTCCTTCACAACCATTTGCACTCACTGGCACAACCGTATAAATAACATTCACAGGAGCTGAAGTAGTATTGGTAAACGCATCATCTGCTAAAGCAGATGCCGCTAGTCCATTAACTACTGCAGCACCTCCCGCCGAAACTGAAAGTCCATTTAAATTCAATGCAGTTACATTGTAAGTAGATGCAATCGCCGCTGAGCTAGAACTGAAGTTAACACCAACTGCTACGTCAGAACAAATGGCTGAAGGTGTTTGATCTGCAACAACTGGATCTGGATTTACTGCGACAACAACATTAAACGTCTGATTACAGGTATTTGAAGTAACTGTTAAAACATACGTAACATTGATTGGAGAGGCCGTAGAATTTGTTAAAACTTCAGAAATAACACCAGTACCGGTACTTGTAGATTCGGTAATTCCAGCAACAGCTGCTCGAGACCATGAAATGACAGTCGTTCCTGAACTGGCAACAGTAGGGCTAGTTGGCGTGTATAAAAAAGTTGTTCCCGAACAAATATCAGGTGGCGCAAGGGAACTTGACAAAGCTGGTGTAGGGTTAACAGTAATAGTAAATGTTTTCGTAGTGCCAGTACAAGTTAAACCTTCATTAAAATACGTTGGAGTTGCGGTAAAATTCGACACAATTGCTGCATCTGTTGGATTTTGAAGAAGTAATGTTCCAGAAAGAGCGCCAATGCCCGATGCTGGGAATCCGATGTTCGTATTTGAATTGGTCCAATTTGTTACAGTACCATTCACGTTAGGAGAGGTTGCAAAACTTATTGATGGAAGCCCTAATTGAGAACCTTCGCAACGAGTTCTATTAGTTAAAGGAATAGAATTTAAATTAGGAATAGGATTAACGATAACCTGAACATTATCAGAAGCCGTGCAACCATTCGTCGCTAGTGCAGTTAATGTGTAATTTGTAGTTGTCGGTTGCGAGGTGCTTTGAGGAGGAGTAAAGGCAATATTATTTGTAACACTACCTGTCCAACTGTAAGAATCAGTTACGGATTGACTAGAAGCATTTAATGTTACCGTGGTGCCAAAACATACCACTCGGTCTGCTCCAGCATTTGGAATGGGCAATGGTAATACAGTAACCGACGCAGTACCTAGGTAATTATTTGTACATTGACCATTAGAAACGGATGAAATCGCAACTGTTATATTTCCGACTCCTGCATATGTGGAGGAAGGTATTGACAAAACAACAGAACCTCCTGAAGTTGTTGTCACAAAAGCAGGTGTTGGGGCAACACCGTTTATGGTGTAAAAGACACTGATTGGTTGTGCACCAGTGTGATCTGGACTCGTAATGGTAAAAGTGGCATTAACACCAGAACAAACTTGATTATTGGAAGTTGATGAAACAATGGTAGCCGTTAATTGGGTTGATTGGGTCACCGTGGTATTTGCTACCGCAGTACAAGCATTTCCGTCAGTAACTATTACAGAGTATGGACCAGGAGCAAGATTTGTATTTGTATAAGAGGTTGCACCAGGTATAATATTAGAAGGAACAGCATTAGAACCTGAATACCATTGAAAAGTATTTCCAGCACCTGGCGTTCCGCCGGTTGATTGAACGTTGGTTACACCGTTTGAATTACCGTAACAAGCAGGAACTTGAGTTGCTACCGCCGTTAATTGAGCTGGGCCAGCAAGAATTTGAATATTTGGCAGTGTGACTTGACACGTGGATTGTGCATCTTTAATCTTTACCGAATATAATACATTTGCGTTTGCGGGTCCAGCAGGTACTTGAGCATTGTGAATAAAATTTGGAGCTGAGCCAGATAATAGAGAACTCTGATAAACAACATTGGTAGCTTGATTTGTAAACTCAAAATAACGACCTGAAGACCCACCATTAATTGTCCCTGAAATTGTAGCGGTACCACCAAAACATAGAATAGGTTGGGAAGACATCGAACCTACCAAATTCAAGTCTGTTCCACTCAAAAGAGTATAATACAAGTCAGCTACATAAGCACCATTTTGAACTGCTAATATATAATATTCACCTACTGGTGCATTAAACGTGTATGGGAATCCATTAAAAGATTGAGAAGGAGAAAACGGATTTGAAAGATAATCATATATCTCGAGGGTGTATACACCGGATGCGCCGGTAGCATCAATCGTAACTAATCCATCCGAAATTCCACCTTGGGAAGGAGACTGATTACAACCACGTATTTCTGTTGCCGATAGTGTCAACTGTGCATAACTTACACTAAATGAAACAATCGTAAAGGCTATAATAACCCAACTCAAAATCTTTGTAAAGTAACTTTTTTGCATAATGCTGTTTGTGTTCGTAAGGATGAAATTTTTTAAACTATTGTAGCCTGATTGACTTACCAATTGTAAACTTCCAAAAATGGTGTTTTGTAAAATTCGCTTCATAAACTTGTTCCTAATAAATTAGAATTCTTTGTAGTAAAAAACTTATTCAAACAAGACTTGTTTAAACAAGAAAAACCAGACAATTGTCCAGAAATTAATACCACTATATTTTTTTGAGTAATTAAACTAGATATAACTAAATGCGAAGGGCTGTCAAGTTCGGAAGAACTTGAAACAGATTTTTTGAAAAATAATAAGGATTGTTCTTTAATTGAGAACAAAAAATTAGATAGTGTAGTTTTGTCTAATGTACTTTTTTTCATAATTCGTAGTAGTCTGTTCAATAGTTAAATTGATAAATTCGCAACCTATTAATTACTATAAAATCAGAAAATATGTTCATAATTTTATAATAATACACCAAAAGTAAAGACAAAATCCGCCTAGACAGAAAGTTGAATTCTTTAAATAAATAGCTACTGGTCAATTCGTTACGTTATTTTTTTTTAATAATTGAACGAGAAATTCCCAATTCAATACGTACAAATATATAAATTAAAACTTAAGTTATCAACAAGTTACATAATAAAACGATTTTTTTTTAACCCTGTAGAATTTAGAAAATCTGAGGATTTCGCAAAGCAATAGTATAAACCTATTAAGTAAACCTTTTAGAGATTGATGCAACGCTATAAATAAATAATTTAGTAAGATCGAATTAAACGAAATGCAAAAGCTCTTGTTTTTTTGTACTATTGTATTATAAATATCCAAAATGTCAAAAATTGTTTTGTGTTCTCTTTTCATTAGTATACTTCTCATTGGTTGCACAAAAGAAGTAGAGATTGATATTGCTGGTTTTGAGGAACAATTGGTAGTAGAGGGTCGGATAGAAACGGATGGTTTCCCAATTGTATTGCTTTCCCGTTCACAGAATGTTTATGCCGCTACGAATATTGGAAGCTATCTTCAATCCTTTGTTTCGGATGCAACGGTTTCTGTAACGAATGGACAACAAACAATTCAGCTCGAACCAATCTCCATTTCTCAATTGCCGCTTTCTTCGCAAAAAACAGTGGCAGAAATGTTGGAACTGGAATTGTATGAAGTGGTTTTTTTACCAATTTTAGTCTACTCAACTGCAGACGCTATACTAAAAGGAGAAGCTGGTAAAACCTACACGTTAGAAATCGCATACAAAGGAAAAACGTTTGAAGGAGAAACCACCATTCTAAATCCTGTTCCTTTGGATACTGTTTATTGGATGCCAAATTCCGAGAACACAGAATATGGCCTTTCCGTTGGGCGTTTGTCGGATCCAAAAAACGAATACAACGCTTACAAGTGGGAAGCAAAACGCATCAACATTCAAAGTAATGGAGAAGAATTAGACACGCTTTTCCGAAAGGGTGGAAACGGCTATTTCGATGATAAATTTTTTAATGGTATTACGTTAGAATTTGAAGCTTCCAATCGACAGCGCAGAAAAGATCCAACTCACCTAGCGGAATATAAAAGGTATTACCGAATTGGAGACTCTGTCGTTGTTAAATTTTCCCGAATTGATAAGCAAAGTTTTGACTTTTTTAATAAAATGGATGCGCAATTAAATTCTGCTGGAAATCCATTTGCAACTCCGGTAAATGTTCCTTCTAATATTTCAGGTGGCGCACTTGGTATTTGGTGCGGTGTTTCACCGTGGTACGATACACTTTATTGTATACCTTAATATACTGTTTTAATTTTCAACTTCATCCATTGCCAAAACCCCAAAGGAATCGTTGCTCCATGCCTTTAATATCTTACCACTTCTTACCGATAAAAAAGTTGGGAACCCGCCTTTACTTATTTCTAAAAAACGTTTCGTTTCTTTGGCTTTTGCAACCGAAATAGTAGGTACTGCAATTTCCCTGTAATACTTTAGGTCTTCATCGTCAGAAGAAAGAACAACAAATCGAATTTTTAAATCTGGATTTCTCTTCTTTAGTTTGTTTAATTTTTCAATCGACTCCAAACAATACATACATCCTGGGATTGCTACAACAACAAATTCGTCGTTTTTTAATTCTGATAGATTTTCAGTTTTTGGTTTATATGAGCGGTTCGAAAAATCACCCTCGTAAATTGGATAAAAAATAAAGTAAGCCGCGAAAAAAAGGAAAGAAAAAGGAAGCCCAAATAAAAGTTTCAACCTTTTGTTTTTTTTACGGAAAAGTAAAACTGAAAGTAGTATCCCAATTAGCAATGTTAGAATGTAAGGCAATGCTTTTGCTAATGTCCACGACAAGCCAAAATCTAAAAATATATTTTCTAAATTATTCATATATAAAAAAAGGAAGCCAAAGCTTCCTTCTCCCATTTTATATTCGCATTAAATCGAACATTTAACACCTGCATCCACAATTTTGTATGTTGTTTCCGCGGAAGAACAAGAAGATTCAGCATCTTTCTTTTTTGCTTTCGTAATCGCAATATTTAAAGTTGCCCCATCCGAGAATTTACATGCACATGTGTAATCTTTTTTGCAAGAAGCTAAAGCAAATACAGCCAAAGCACCTACTACAATAACTTTTTTCATAGTCGTTTAATATTAAAAGTGTCTCCCCTACTCTTTTGGCTTTTCAGTTACGCCCTGTTTTTTCTTAAGGTTGTCAGCTCAACTTTTTTAAGTTATCAAATTTAATTTTTTTTACATAACCAACAAAAAAATTATCTCAAAACATTAACGTGACCGAAAATCTTTATCCGCTCATCATTAGCGGTAGTTTTAAACTCAATTTTCCAAGAATATGTGCCATCTTGCACACTATCAATTTCACCATTGGAACCGAATGTCCCATCCCATCCGATTTTTGCATCATGTGATTCAAAAACAACTCCTCCCCAACGATTATAAATAGTTAAGGTAAAATCAAAAGGGTCATATCCTGAAGTGAAAATTGGCCGAAAGGTTGGATTGGAATAATTCCCATCCGGTGTAAATGTATTTGGAATATAATAAATTAGCTCTTCATAAATAGTCACGGTAGAATAAGCGGTATCTATGCA
>CAIYXD010000069.1 GCA_903930085.1 uncultured Flavobacteriia bacterium | reverse complement strand
ATTTGACAAAGGCCAAAAATAGATTAGGATATGCTCCCAAAACAATTGAGGAAACACTTGATTTGATTTAATCTTCTTAAAAGAAAAAATAGTATATTCGTCCAAACTAAAATAAACGTATGTCTAATACTGAAACTTCTGGCTGGGGATCCCGTGTCGGTTTAATTCTAGCAATGGCTGGTAATGCTGTTGGTTTAGGAAATTTTCTTCGTTTTCCTGCTCAAGCAATTGAAAATGGCGGAGGTGCATTTATCATTCCTTACTTGGTTTGTTTTCTCTTGATGGGCTTGCCATTATTGTTCGTAGAATGGTCAATGGGACGTTATGGCGGTAAATTTAAACAACACAGTACTCCTTTTATTTTTGACTCAATGAGTAAGGCTCCATATTGGAAATACTTTGGAGTTTTTGGGATTTTCACAAATATTGCAGTAGCAGCTTTTTACTGTTATTTAGAATCTTGGGCATTGTCATGGGCTTATTATTCTGTCGCAGGTACTTTTACTGGAATGTCACTTGTAGAAGTTCAGGCTTTCTTTCAAAACTACATTGAGCTTGGCACTAGTCACCCAGTTGTGTTTTGGATTGTATGTTTATTAATTAATACTTGGATACTTTCACGTGGTTTAAGCGGAGGTGTTGAAAAAGTCGCGAAAATTGGAATGCCATTACTGTTGGTTTTTGGTTTAATTTTAGGAGTAACAGGCGTAACTATGCAAGCAGGAACTGGTGGTTCAGGACCGATACATGATGGTCTTGTTGGTTTGAATTATTTATGGAATCCAGATTTTAGTTCCATTTGGAGTTTTGAAGTTTGGGTTGCTGCTGCTGGACAAATATTCTTCACACTCTCATTGGGTATGGGAAGTATACATTGTTATGCTTCTTATTTAAATTCTAAAGAGGATATTGCCTTGAACGCAATGAGTGCTGGATGGATGAATGAGTTCGTTGAAGTTGTATTGGGCTCCATGATTATAATTCCGATTTCAATAGGATATCTGGGTATAGATGCTATTTCAGATATGGTCTCAGGAGGTTCTGGTTTAGGAATTGGGTTTTCAGTATTACCAAAACTTTTTGCTGATTGGGGTGCTTTTGGTGTTTTCGCAGGAGTAATGTGGTTTGGATTACTATTTTTTGCAGGAATCACCTCCTCTTTAGCAATGGGAACCCCTGTCATGGGATTTTTGAGTGACAATTTTGGTTGGAAAGAAAAAAAATCAGCATGGGCTTTTGGAGCAATAATTTTTTTACTAGGTATTCCGTGTGTTTTAAGTCCAGATGCATTCAATGAGTTTGATTATTGGGCAGGAACAATTGCGCTTGTTATTTTTGCTCTAGTTGAAATTATACTCTTTGCATGGGTATTTGGCATGGATAAAGGTTGGAGAGAAATAACAACAGGATCGGACATTAAAGTCCCTATAATTTTTAAATTTATTATTAAGTATGTTTCCCCATTATTCTTATTGATTGTTTTTGGCGGTGCAATACCAGGAATCATAGAAAATGCGACGAAAGAAACTAGTTTTTACGGTTGGTTAGCGCGTTTCTTATTACTTGGGTTATTTGCCGCTATTTCAATATTAGTTTATCTTGCTGCTAAACGAAATTTTAAAACCAAATTATATTAAAAAAATATGGAAACTCCCGCACTGATATTGATTATAATAGTCTGGTCTTCAGTTACTTTTATAACTGGATATTTCTTTTATAAAGTATTGACGATTCCAAAAAATCCAGAACCGGATTCGTTTAGTGAAAATGACGATGAACAGCAATAGAAATTGCAAATATGGGTGATGTGAATCCATTTTTCGTTTCAAAAAGGAGTAAAAGAGGCGTTTTTATATTTATCATTATTTCTCTTTTAGTTGTCTTTACACCAAGAATTTTGTTTTCTCTGAAGCAGGAGGAGAATTTTTTTGTATCATCAGAAAAAATTAAAGAGATAAAGCGGAGCGCTTATAAATCAAATTATGAGCGAAAGCAATACAAAAGTACCTATAAAAAGAAAAACCGTTTTAAAATCCCACCAGCTAAATTCAATCCAAATATCTATTCTATGGAAGAGTGGATGCATTTAGGTTTAAGTAATAAGCAAGCTGCGGTTGTTTTAAAATTCACCAAACGTGGGATTTATTCCAATGAACAACTGAAAAAAATAGTTTTTATTCCAGATCAATTATTCAATATTATTAAAGATTCGACCATTTATCCGGATAAAGCAGATTTTGCATCTGATACGAAGAAAGAAACTAAACTATTTTCTCGGATTGAATTAAATGGTGCAGATCAAGAAAAATTGGAGGAAATACCAGGAATAGGCGCTTTCTTTGCCAAGAACATATTAAAACATCGCGATAGACTTGGTGGCTTTTTACTAAAAGAGCAACTTTTAGAAATATGGAAATTTGATATTGAAAAACTTAATTCGATAGAACAATATATTGAAGTGGATTCGGAAAAAATTAAACGTATCGAATTAAATACAGTTACTGTGGAGAAACTAAAGGATCATCCTTATTTGAATTGGAGTTCAGCAAATTCAATAATTAAAATAAGAGCCCAAAAAGGTAAATTTAAATCAATCGAAGAAATAAAAGAATCTGTTCTTATGGATGAAGAAATGTTTGAAAAATTAAAACCATATTTAACTTTGTGAAATGAATTTGGAAGAAAGAATAAAAAGTGTAATTAGGGACGTGCCAGATTTTCCTAAAAAAGGAATAATTTTTAAAGATATTTCAACTATCATGTTGGATCCTGCTTTATCAGCAGATATTATTGACCACCTTGTTGAAATATATAAAGATTTAGGAATTGAAGCCATTGCGGGTATTGAAAGCAGAGGTTTCTTATTTGGCTATCCACTAGCAATTCGTTTAGGAGTTCCATTTATTTTGATTCGAAAACAAGGTAAATTACCTTATAAAAAAATAAGCCATGATTACGAATTGGAATACGGTACCGCGACAATTGAAATGCATACCGATGTTATAAAACCTGGGCAAAAAGTTCTAATTCACGATGATTTATTAGCAACTGGAGGTTCCGCTTCCGCTGCAGCAGAATTGATTCAAAAATGTGGTGGAGAAGTCATTGGATTTAATTTTTTGGTTTCCCTAAGTTTTCTTGACGGTACAAAAAAACTTCAGAATTACAGTAAAAACACAATTAACTTAGTTAGCTACTAAATAGGTATTATAAACACCAACAAATAAGCAAAGAGATGAATTTTGAATTAAATGAAAATCAAAAGATGATTGCGCAAATGGTGCGTGATTTTTCTGAAAAAGAGATCAAACCAAACATGAAAAAATGGGACGATGATGAAATTTTCCCTGTTGAAACTATCAAAAAAATCGGCGATCTTGGTCTTTTGGGCATTTATATTCCTGAAGTTTATGGTGGTTCGGGTTTCGGCTATTTCGAATATGTTACTGCTCTAATTGAATTAGGCAAAGTGTGTGGAGGTATTGGATTGAGCGTGGCAGCTCATAATTCATTGTGTACTGGACATATTTATTACCATGGAAATGAAGAACAAAAGAAAAAATATTTGCCTAAATTAGCTAGTGGCGAATGGATAGGTGCTTGGGGATTAACAGAGCCAAACACTGGTTCGGATGCAATGCGAATGAAAACTGTCGCTAAAAAAGATGGTGATTATTGGGTTATAAATGGCGCTAAAAATTGGATTACACATGGCCTTTCAGGCGATATTGCTGTTGTTTTGGTTCGGACAGGTGAACTTTTAGATAGTAATGGAATCACGGCCTTTATCATTGAGAAGGGAACACCTGGGTTTTCTGCAGTCAAAATAAAAGATAAGTTCGGTGTGCGTGCTAGCGAAACAGCAGAATTAATTTTTGATAATGTCCGTGTGCATGAAAGTAATGTAATCGGTGAAGTAGGAATGGGTTTCAAACAGGCTATGCAGATTTTGGACGGAGGAAGGATTTCTATTGCCGCATTGAGTTGTGGCGTTGCTAGAGGGGCATATGAAGCTTCTGTAAAGTACGCAAAAGAACGAGAACAATTTGGACAGCCAATAGCTAATTTTCAAGCAATAGGGTTTAAGCTAGCAGATATGGCGACTCAAGTTGAAGCTGCAGAATTATTGACTTTTCAAGCTGCCGATTTGAAAAATCGTAAACAATCCCTTACAAAAGAAGGTGCTTTCGCCAAATTATTTGCAAGTGAAGTAGCTGTAAAATGCGGTAATGAAGCAATGCAAATTATGGGTGGTTATGGCTACACAAAAGAATATCCTGCAGAAAAATACCTGCGTGATGCAAGGTTAATGACAATCGGAGAAGGAACATCCGAAATTCAAAAAATTGTAATTTCAAGAGAAATTTTAAAATAAGTATTAAATATGCATTGTGTATAAATATTTTGTTTATATCTTTGCAGCCCCAATTGAGGTAAAAATAAAAAACTAAATATTTCATAATATGCTAATTATTCCGGTAAAAGAAGGAGAAAACATCGAAAGAGCGCTTAAGAAGTACAAAAAGAAGTACGATAAGACTAATGTCATGAAAGAATTGCGCCGTCGTAAAGAATTTGTAAAGCCATCGATCATTAATCGTCAGGCAAATATCAAAGCGGCTTACGTTCAAAGATTGCGTTCAGCAGAATTGTAGTAACATATTTTGAAAAGATACGTAAAGGAGCCTATGGCTCCTTTTTTTGTGCTCGATAGTTTTATAAATTTTCTACATGTCGAAAAACGATTTTCGGAGCATACTACAATTGCCTATAAAAAAGATATTGAACAATTTTTTGATTTTTCAGAAATTTCTAAACTAGAAGATTTAGGGGATGTAAATCACCATTTAGTTCGTTCTTGGATTGTTGCGCTAATTGATAATGGAATCGAAAACAAATCCGTAAATCGAAAATTATCCTCCCTTCGTTCTTTTTACAAATGGCTTAGAAAAGAAAATATAACTACGGCAAATCCATTGGTTAAAATTAGGGGGCCAAAAAGCAGCAAACGACTTCCTTCATTTGTAAAAGAATCGGAACTCAAAGACGAAAATTTGAACCAATTTTTTACGGATGATTTTGAGGGAATTCAGGACCGTTTAATTTTAGAGTTCTTTTATCAAACTGGCATTCGATTGAATGAATTAATTCAACTTAAAGATTTCGATGTTCAAAACGATTCAATAAAAGTTTTAGGAAAAAGGAATAAAGAAAGGCTTATCCCAGTTTCAAATGTTTTAACTTCCAAGATTAACCAATTTAAAAAATTGAAACAAGAGCAACGTTTAGACACCCCCTTTTTCTTTTCTTTGAAAAATGGCAATAAATTGTATCCAAAATATGTTTACAGAAAAATCCATTTATACTTAACCATAGCAACTAATGCAGAGAAACGCAGTCCACACATGCTTCGGCATACCTTTGCTACACATATGTTAAACAATGGAGCGGGTTTGGAAACCTTAAAAGACATTCTAGGTCATGCAAATCTTTCTGCGACACAAATTTATACGCATAACTCGTTTTCAAAACTTACAACAATTTATTCCCAAGCCCACCCAAGGGGCAGTAAGGATAAAGCGTGAAAACAGAGTTTTAAATTTTAATTTCAACAAAAAGACGCTTTAAGGACAATTATTATTAGGCATTACACTTATGATTCCCTAGTTATTTTATTAGTTTCACAAATAGAAAAGTATTCTAAAAGCTATAAAATCAATCTTATATACAGTGAATTGTTTTGTCCGTTAAATTATTTTTTAAAAAAATCAATAAAAAGTATTGTTTAAACGGAATAGTTTCATAAATTTGCAAACCCAAAACGGGAGAAACATTTTAAGTAGTTCTTTTAAATTATTGAAATACCAACATGTGCCGATGTAGCTCAGCTGGCTAGAGCAGCTGATTTGTAATCAGCAGGTCGGGGGTTCGAGTCCCTCCATCGGCTCAATTTTTGGGGGTGTCGCATAGTGGCTATTGCAGCAGACTGTAAATCTGTCACCGTAAGGTATCGTTGGTTCGAGTCCATCCACCCCCACAATATATTTTTTTTAAGCGGGAGTAGCTCAGTTGGTAGAGCGTCACCCTTCCAAGCTGAGGGTCGCGAGTTGGAGTCT
>CAIYXD010000068.1 GCA_903930085.1 uncultured Flavobacteriia bacterium | reverse complement strand
ATGCCAAAATTCTGCACGTACAAATAGTTGTATAACGCTAACTGCAAGGCGTGTTTTGTATCCCCGAAATATTTCACCAACTCCGTTTCTTCCTTCCATTCTTTCATCTTTACATCACTTGGATTTCCCTTCCCGGATTTGTAATCGATGATGCGAATTTTACCGCCAATAGAATCGATGCGATCCACAAAGCCTTTGAAATGGATGGTTTTCTTCTCTCCTGCCAATTCGATTTCCATATCCGCATGCAATTCCGCTTCCAAATACTCAATAAAAACAGGTTCTGTTTGTTCGCTTAAAAACTTCTTTTCTTGTTTCAAAATGCGTTCCATCAATTCAATTGCCATCTTAAAACTCAGGAGATTTTTTCCCGTCTTATACGCTGATTTATCGTGGTTAAAATGCTCGAAAAATTCTTTTTCAATCCTGTATTCATATTCCTTCAGCATTTTATCGATGTCGAAAGAAGTGATATTTGGCGGTGGCGTAGATTTCAGTGTTTTGTCCTTATTGTACCGTGCAAAAGGCATGTATAATTCCTCCAAAACATTGTGGATGAACGTTCCCAAAGTGCTACTTTCCACTTCTTCTTCAATCGTATCTTCTTCCCCAAATTCCAATACATTTCGGTAGTAAAAATCGAGCGGACACTTCATGTATTTATTCAAGGCAGAAGCGGAAATTGGTGCTGCAAACATGTCGTCCAATCGCTTGATAACATCTGGCGTTTTTGGCGCTTCTTGCACCGCATCGGTTTCACTTGTGGTATTTGGAATCGAGTAGAATTGCCGCTCCATCTTGAAATTTGGGTTCATCCGGCTCAGTTCCAATTCCAATTGCAATAAATACCGACTTGCTTCATTGCTGCCAATACTTTCCTGCGCGCTCGTGTAGGTTACCCACATTTGCTCGCAATTGTGCAGAAGCCGGTAAAAATGATGCGCAAATAATCCTTGTTTATCGCGTGGCGTTGGCAAATCAAAATAAGATCGCAAATCCATTGGGATCATCGTTTGAACGGGATTTGTTGGTGGCATTTTCCCCTCATTCATCCCAAGAACAATGATGTTTTTAAAGTCCAGTAAACGGGTTTCTAATAATCCCATTATTTGCAGTCCTTCTAATGGATTTCCATGGTAGGCTACAGATTTTGTATTCCAATGCTGCTGGAACAAATGCTTGAAGCTTTTGATGGACATTTCCGGGATTCCCTCTTCCAGAATATTCTGAAAATCAACTAGCGCGCGGTCAAAACCTTGAATAATTGCCTTTTCAAACGACTCCGACTCCTGAAAATTACGGAACACTAAATTGTTAATCTCTCGAATTGATTGCACGCCTGAAAGCCAATCGTTTTTCCAGTTTTTTGAGATGAGTGCCAGCAATTTATCTGGAAGCTCGCCAATTTTGATATTCGCAACGGCTTGAAAAATACTGTTTTTTTCTATTAATCGATATTCCAACTCCGCAATGGCATCCTTTTCCTCTTTCGTTATCAAAGCATTTAGAAACGGGTGGTTGTAAAAGCGCTGTAAATCATGGATATAGATTGCTTCCGACTTGAATCGCATTTTATTTTCCTGGATTGTAAAAAGCAGTTCAACCCACGTTCTCAAGGAAGTATTCCGAAGCGGCAGACCCAGTGTAATATTGGCTTTCCCGATTTTCTTTGGTAGATTTTTTAATAAAGGCGCAATCAAACTTTCATCGGCCAATAAAACGAGCGTTTGGTTAAATTCCTCTTCCTCGAAATTCTCCAGAATTGTAGCTGCTGCTTTCACTTGACCTGTGTGTTGCGCACATTCTATTATTCGAACTTCCTTTTTGGTATGTACAATTTCGTCCGCGCAAAACGGCAAGGATTTTACCTCCAGATCTGCTAAAAATTTGCGCAAAAACCTTCCTGCTTCGTGATTTTTGTTGTGGAGATAATACGTATCGGCATTGATAAGAATATGACCGCGGCCCATTGTGCGCAGTTGTTTCATGATGCTTGTTTCCGTTTTGGATAAGGCATTAAAACCGGCAAAAAGGAAATGTCGGTCTTTGTCTCTGCGAAAAACAAGATCGATATTCTCTGCAACATTGCGGTATGCTTTCCCCATGTAACAAACATTTTCTTTGTCCAGAACGTCATTCAAACGCTGGTAATAATCCGGTAAGTGATCCCAAAATTCCATGAACCGTTTCTGACCGACAGATAGCTCACCTTCCCCACCAAAACTCCAATTTTCAATTTCCTTTATGTCTGCCAAATTTTTAAAAACCTCTTTGGAGGATAAAAGATACCTGTCAATTTCGTCGTAATCGGATAAAATAATATTTCCCCAAGAAAGAAATTCGTCAAAGGAAGCATCTTTATCGTTGGTTAGATTCGCGAGTTGAACTTCGAACAAGCGCAAAAGGACACGGGTTTTATCGATAACCGTTTTTTCAGATAAATTTTTTACCCAACGGTCAATTGTAATCATTTCCGGCGCGAGAATCGGTTTTTGAAACTTTCTAAATAAGGAAGCTGCAATGTATTTTTTTGCACGTTCAGAAGGTAAAACAATGGTTAAATGTTTTAAATCCAACGCATTTTCGTAGATGTAATCGGCAATTTGGTCTGTAAAATGCATAGTTTCTATTTCTTTGTCAAAAAGCCCCAATAGGTGGAACGATTCAAGGTATGTGTGCTAATTTCTGGATAGGCT
>CAIYXD010000067.1 GCA_903930085.1 uncultured Flavobacteriia bacterium | reverse complement strand
TAGACCAGCGAAATGCCCTATTGAAAAATATGCAAGAACAGCGCTTATTTGACCGCGATGCAATTGAAGTGTGGAACGAGCAAATGTCGGCTGTTGGAACAGAAATTCACAAGAAACGCCAGGAATTTTTAAAAGATTTTATTCCGATTTTTCAGGAACGCTATAATTTTATTGGCTTGGTTACCGAAGAAGTGCAGCTGGAATACCGTTCGCAGCTCAATGAGTCTACTTTTGATGCATTGCTGCTTGCATACGAGAGAAAAGATGCTTTTACCCATTATTCCAATGCCGGAACGCACAAAGACGATTTGATTTTTACGATAAAAGGCCATCCGATTAAGAAATTTGGCTCCCAAGGTCAGCAGAAATCGTTTATTATTGCACTGCGATTGGCACAATACGATTGGTTGAAAAAGCAGTTGAATGTGCAACCTGTTTTGCTTTTGGACGATATTTTTGATAAATTGGATCAGGAACGCGTTAAAAAATTGCTGCAGCTCGTTTCCAATAATTATTTTGGACAAGTACTTGTAACCGACACGGACGAATCTAGGTTGCGAGCGATTTTTCAAACTGGCGATTTTGACAGCAAACTTTTTCTAGTTGAAAATGGCGTAATCGAAGAATTACCCGAAATTTCCACCATAAAGAAATAAGATGGACGATCGAAAACGGAATTCGAATGAAACACCTTTGAGCGAAGTAATTGAAAAGTTATTGCGCGCTTACCGCCTTGACGGCAAAATGAAGGAATTGGATATTCTTGCTGCATGGCCAGAAATGATGGGTTTGGCAGTTTCCAACCGAACAAAAAATATCACCATCAAAAATAAAATTTTGTACTTGACGATGGACTCATCCGTGATGCGCGATGAATTATTGCACGGAAAACAGATTATCATTCACCGTATCAATGAAAAAGCGGGGTGTGAATTAATCAAAGATGTTTGGTTTGGCTAAAACGAAATTCCACTTTTTAAAGTAGCTTAGGTGAGTTTTAAATGCTTTACAAAAAATTAACATTCTATTTTCCAAGTTCTTAGTATCTTTACCGCCCATGAAAAAAAGTATATTTTTAGCATTTATAGCGATTTCTCTTTGTTTTCCAGCGATTTCACAGCTGCAAGCTGTAAAAGGAAAAGTTGCCTATAATTTTTGGTTATCGCTTCCAGCAGACACTGTTTTACAAAACAATCCTCCGATTTTAATCTTTCTTCACGGAAAAAGTCTTTCCGGATCGGATTTGAATTTGGTGAAAAAATATGGCGTTATCCATGAAATGGAAAAAGGAAGAAATATTCCCGCTATTGTAATCGCTCCGCAAGTTCCAGCAGGAAAATCGTGGGAACCGAAGAAAATTCTCGAAGTTTTAGAATACGTTCAACAACAATATAAAACCGATACAAGTCGCGTTTATGTTGCCGGAATGAGTTTGGGTGGATACGGAACGCTCCATTTTGCTGGCGCTTATCCAGAAATTGTTACTGCAGCTGTTGCGCTGTGTGGTGGCGGAAATATTAGCGATGGCTGCGATCTGGCAACCGTTCCATTATGGATTCAACATGGGAATAGAGACAGTGCCGTTCCAATTTCCGAATCAGAGAAAATTGTTAAAGCGATTAGAGCGTGCAACGGTGGCGAAAAATTGACCTATACAGTTGTAAATGGCGGAACACACGGCGATTTAGAGCAAGTTTTCAGAACCGATGAAATGTACAATTGGTTGTTTCAATATACCAACGCAGTAGAAAGAATCACAGAAGAAAAGAAGTAATAGTTTTTTGAATTCTAGCGTAATTTTATAATGCGTTGAGACTAAAAAATCACACTTCTTTGTGGTGCAAAAATCAAATAACGATCGAGAGTAGTATCAAGTGGCATTTATTGTTAATGACGAAAAAACGTTTAAACGAGAAGTTTCGTCATTAAGAAGCATTCGCGATAATTACCTTAAGTATTTTTAATTTATTGTAACCCTTAAAATCACACTTCTTTGTGGTTTGGTGGAAGGGTAGTTTGCACCTTCGTCACGCGATCGTGTAAAACAATACTTCCGGTAACAGCGACATTCAGCGAAGTGTTTCCTGGAATTTTAACCACAAAATGGCATTTTTCAAGTACTTCTTTCGGTAAGCCATCGTCTTCTGCTCCTAGAATATAGATTGCTCTTTTTGGGTGTTCGAATTCATGCAGAAAAGTTGCTTTTTCGTCTATTTCGACACCAATTAAGCGGCAATCGTAGGGAATATTAGATAGTAGATCCTCGAACGATTTGTAGTGAAACATTGGAATCCGAGACCACGTGCGCAGTACATCCGAACTTTGCTTTTTGTATTTATTATCAACCGTAAAAATATATGCTGCGCCAAGAACATACGCAGAGCGCCACAAAGTCCCCAAGTTGTGTTCGGTTTTCCCTCTAAAAACGCCAATTGCGCAATACCCTTCCTTGTTGATAGTTTTCATGCTACAAAGGTGGATAAAATTGTTTAGGGAAGTTGCCATTTTGAGGTATTAATGAAAAAACTGCCTGCAAGGGTTCAATCGCTTTAAATTTCGTTAGAAATCACGGCGAAATCAGGACTTATTCCTAATATTGTAACTTTCCAAGCTGTAAAAGTTGGCGGGACCTATTATTTAGGTTTTACAAGAAGAGTAGATTGAATGGTATTTACCGAAAAATAGAATTACATGGAATTCATCGATCAAAAATTGGACGATTATGTTTGCGCGCATACGGAGAATGAACCAGAGGTATTGAACGAACTCAACCGTAAAACCCACTTGACCGTTTTGCGTTCTCGCATGTTGAGCGGGCATTTTCAAGGACGCTTATTGAGCATGCTCTCCCACATGATTAAACCCGAAAGAATTTTGGAAATTGGCACCTATACGGGCTATTCCGCTATTTGTTTGGCGGAAGGTTTGACCGAAAACGGAAAACTTACCACGATAGATATCAACGAAGAACTGGAAGATATCGCGCGCGAATTCATTCAAAAAGCCAATTTAGATAACAAAATTGAATACATCATTGGCGATGCGATGCAGATTGTTCCGCAACTAGACGAACTGTTTGATCTTGTGTTTATTGATGCGGATAAAAAAAATTACTGTAATTACTACCACCTCGTTTTTGATAAGGTTAAACCAGGCGGCTATATCCTTGCCGATAATGTGCTTTGGTCGGGGAAAGTAGTGGAAGATTACGAAGCGTTGGACAGCGAAACCAAAATTATTATGGATTACAATAAAATGGTGCACGAAGATCCTAGGGTTCAAGAAATTTTATTGCCAATTCGCGATGGACTGATGCTTGCCCGAAAACGATAAGCGTGCTAGAGATTTTATTTCAGGACGACGCAATCGTTGCCATTAATAAGCCCCACGGGTTATTGGTTCACCGCTCACCAATTGCGGCAGATGCGAGTGAATTTGCCATCCAGCTCTTGCGCAATCAAATTGGACAAAAAGTTTTTCCCGTTCACCGTTTGGATCGCAAGACTAGCGGCGTTTTGTTGTTTGCACTCAACGATGAGGTGAATAAAATCCTGCAGGAAGCCTTTAGAAACATAAAAGTGGAAAAAAAATACCGTGCGCTGGTGCGTGGTTTCACCCTTGAATCGGGAACGATTGATTACGCCCTGACGCGAGAAGATGGAAAGGTGCAGGAAGCTATAACCCATTATTCCCGCTTGGAAACGTTTGAAATTCCAGTTGCTTTGGGAAAACATGCTACTTCCCGTTATTCCTTGTTGGAAGTAGAACCAGAAACGGGTCGCATGCACCAAATTCGAAAACATTTAGCACATATTTTTCACCCAATCATTGGCGATAGACCACACGGTTGCAACAAGCAAAACAAGCTGTTTCTCGAAAAATGGGAAATGAATACGATGTTGCTGCACGCTGAAGAGATACGTTTTTTGCACCCGGTTTCACATGAGCTCATTACTATTCAGGCGGAGCTAAGTGCTGAATTTAAAAGAGCGTTAGAAATGTTAGTAATTGAGTAGTTTGTTTACCAACTTATTTTTTAGGGAAATAAATACATGCCAAGTAGTGTTTATTTTAAAAAAAACTTTATCTTTATGATGTTACTAATAGCTAATTTTTTTAGCATCTCATTTTAGAGATAACTTTTTG
>CAIYXD010000066.1 GCA_903930085.1 uncultured Flavobacteriia bacterium | reverse complement strand
AGTTTTAGGAGTAATAGCAATTGCTCAGTTAGTTCGTGTATATGAACTTTCTTCCAAACTTAGAAAACGTCAGGAACATGAGATAAGTACGCGTGACAATGATTTCAATGCTAAGTTAATGTTTGTATTCCTTGTAGTTTTTTATATAGGTTTCATTTATTTATTAGTAAAATACGGTTACACTGGAAGAGGAATCGCTGCTTCTGTGCATGGTAAAGATATAGACTGGTTGTTGAATCTCAATTTTTTCATCATCATCGGAGCATTTTTCCTGACGAATACCTTGTTATTTTGGTTTTCCTACAAATACGCACGAAAAGCAGGTGTAAAAGCATTGTATTTCCCACACAATAATAAATTGGAAATGCTTTGGACAGTTGTTCCCGCTGCAGTTTTAGCAGTAATAATCATATTGGGACTGAAATCATGGAATGAGATAACAGGAGCCCCAGATAAAGAAACGATTCGTGTGGAATTGTTTTCAAAGCAATTTGATTGGACAGCACGATATTCTGGTGATGACAACGAATTAGGTAAATTCGACTACAAATTGACTACGGATAATAACGAGTTAGCATTGGTTACAAAGGAAACAATTGATAGTGCTATTCATAACATGGAGAATGGTCCAACAGGCATGAAAGCAATTGAATCAAAATTAAATGATCGTAAAATAATCATGGTTCCGGAAGAAAAAGAAAAAATGGAAAATGATCTTTACCGAAAAGAACGTTTAATTAGATTGTTGTACCAAATGAAAGAGCGCCACGATGCTGCAGTGGATATAAAAGTTTGGGATGATTTTATTCAGAAAGATACTTTATTCTTATGCGTTAATAAAGAATATGAATTTAATTTCCGCTCAAAAGATGTAATTCACTCGGCTCATTTCCCTTATTTTAGGGCACAGATGAACACGGTTCCTGGTTTAACAACTCGTTTTAAATTTATTCCGGATGTTACAACCAAAGAAATGCGCAAGAATAAAAAGGACAGTAAGTTTAATTTTATTCTTTTATGCAACAAAATTTGTGGTGGATCGCATTATAAAATGAAGATGATAGTTGTGGTTTTACCAGAAGCGGAATACAAGGCTTGGTTAAAAGCAAAACAAAAACAAACATTTAAAGATATGTATTTTGCATCAGCTGCTGCTCCAACTATTCCAGCTTCACCCGCAGATACGCTAAACGTTGCGATGGATGCAATGGTAGCACCAGCGAATTAAAATAACGAATTAGTAATAAATTAAATTGAATTAAAATGTCGGTAGCAACGCACGAAACACACGGACACCACGATGCACATGGAGATCACGATCACGGACACCATGAGGAAAGTTTTGTTTCAAAGTATATTTTTAGTCAAGATCATAAAATGATCGGAAAGCAGTTTTTGATGACTGCAATATTCATGGGAGTAGTTGCAATGTTGCTTTCAGTTCTCTTCCGAATTCAGTTGGCTTGGCCAGGTGAAAGTTCTAATTTTTTATCCTTCTTTTTAGGTGAAGAATGGGCGCCAGGTGGAGTTTTGAGAGAAGATATGTATTTAGGAATCGTGACAATTCACGGTACAATAATGGTCTTTTTCTTATTGACTGGAGGTTTGTCCGGAACATTTTCGAACATTCTAATTCCTTTACAACTTGGCGCACGTGATATGGCTTCTGGCTTTTTAAACATGTTGTCATATTGGTTCTTCTTGCTTTCATCTGTCATAATGTTAATTTCCTTATTTGTTGAATCAGGACCTGCGATGGCTGGTTGGACAGTTTATCCGCCATTATCTGCATTACCGCAAGCGGTAAGTGGATCAGGCACTGGAATGACTTTATGGCTTGTATCTATGACGATTTTCATCGCTTCTTCTTTGATAGGTTCTTTGAATTATATCGTAACGGTTTTAAACCTTAGAACAAAGGGAATGAGCATGACGAGAATGCCTTTAACAATTTGGACATTTTTTGTAACTGCAATCTTGGGTGTTTTATCTTTCCCTGTTCTTCTTTCAGCAGCTTTATTGCTAACAATGGATAGATTAGCAGGTACAAGTTTTTATTTATCTGATATTATCGTTGGTGGTGAAATGCTTACAAACCACGGTGGTTCTCCTATTTTATATCAACATTTGTTCTGGTTCCTAGGGCACCCAGAAGTGTACATCGTTTTATTGCCAGCTTTGGGACTTTCCTCCGAAATTATCTCAACAAATTCTAGAAAACCTATCTTTGGTTACCGTGCAATGATTGGTTCCATATTAGCAATTGGATTTCTTTCGTTTATCGTATGGGCCCACCACATGTTTATTACCGGTATGAGTCCATTCTTAGGAAGTGTATTTGTATTTACAACCTTGTTAATTGCAATTCCTTCTGCTGTGAAAGTATTTAACTACTTGACAACGCTTTGGAAAGGATCACTTATTCTAACTCCTGCAATGTTGTTCGCGATAGGTTTGGTTTCTTCCTTTATCTCTGGTGGTGTAACCGGTATTATTCTTGCGGATTCAGCTTTAGATATTACGCTTCACGATACTTATTTTGTTGTCGCTCACTTTCACGTTGTAATGGGAATGTCGGCAGTATTTGGAATGTTTGCAGGTGTTTACCATTGGTTCCCTAAAATGTATGGTAAAATGCTCAATACGAGAATGGGTTATGCGCATTTCTGGTTAACATTAGCAAGTGCTTATGGTGTGTTTTTCCCAATGCACTTTGTTGGAATTGCTGGTGCTCCTCGTCGCTATTACGATTTCTCTGTGTACGGCGAATTTGATGCTGAATCGTTTACAATGATTATGGACTTAAATGTTGTTATTACGATTTTTGCAATCATTGGATCTATAGCACAGCTAATCTTCTTATTCAACTTTTTCTACAGCATTTTCCGTGGACCAGCTGCTCCTCAAAACCCTTGGAAATCAAATACTTTGGAATGGACAACTCCTGTGGAACATATTCACGGAAACTGGCCGGGTGAATTGCCAACAGTTTACAGATGGCCGTATGATTATTCTAAGCCAGGAGCAGAGACCGATTTTATTCCTCAAAATGTTCCTTTAGCTGAAGGAGAAGAAGAACATTGATAAGTTTTAAATTATATTTGAAGCCTTCCGTCGTTTGATGGAAGGCTTTTGTATTTTTGTGTAAATAATAGTACGTGGAAGATTCTTTCGATTATAGGGATGAGGCTGAAAAAGATTCCGAACAGGAATTTGATAAAGTCTTGCGCCCAAAAAGTTTATCTGACTTCGCAGGACAACCTTCCGTAGTCGAAAATCTAGAGATATTTGTTAAAGCAGCTACTTTACGTGGAGAACCTTTGGATCATGTTCTTTTGCATGGGCCTCCAGGACTTGGCAAGACTACTTTAGCGAATATTATTGCAAATGAGCTAGGAGTTGGATTTAAAGTTACTAGCGGTCCTGTTTTGGATAAACCTGGTGATTTAGCGGGGCTTTTAACTAACTTGAATGCGGGCGATGTATTGTTTATCGATGAAATCCACCGATTAAGTCCAGTTGTAGAAGAATATTTGTATTCAGCAATGGAAGACTATTGTATCGATATATTAATTGATAGTGGACCAAACGCACGCAGTGTGCAAATAACCTTAAATCCTTTTACGTTAATTGGTGCAACAACGCGTTCTGGTTTATTAACTTCTCCTTTGAGGGCACGTTTCGGTATAAATTCTAGATTGGAATATTATGACGCTAAAACGCTGACCAATATCGTAGAAAGATCCTCTGGTTTATTAAATATACCAATCAACGAAGATGCTGCGTACCAAATAGCAAGTAGGAGCAGAGGAACGCCTAGAATTGCGAATGCTCTTTTGAGAAGAGTTAGGGATTTTGCTCAAATCAAGGGAACGGGAATAATTGATGCTGACATAACTGAATTTGCTTTAAAAGCATTGAATGTCGATGAAAACGGACTCGATGAAATGGATATACGCATTCTAAAAGCAATTATTGAAAAATTTAGTGGCGGACCTGTTGGACTTACAACAATTGCCACTGCAATTGGAGAAAATGCGGGAACGTTAGAAGAGGTCTATGAACCATTTTTGATTCAGGAAGGTTTCTTAATGCGCACAGCACGAGGGAGAAAAGCGACAGAAAAAGCATTTAGACTGGTAGGAAAAGATACTGGTTGGACGCAGGGAGGACTTTTTTAAATTGCCGCATGTATTCTTCCGTTGAAAAAAATACGCAACGTATTAAAAACAAAACGAAAGACCTTGGTTTTTTCTTTTGCGGTATCTCCAAAGCAGAATTTTTAGAGGATGAAGCCATCCATTTGGAATCTTGGTTAAAACGAAATTACCATGGTAAAATGGGCTTCATGGAAAATCATTTTGACAAACGATTGGATCCACGGCTTTTGGTAGACGATGCAAAAAGTGTTGTAACAGTGCTATTGAATTATTTTCCTGAAGATACACAGTTGGATTCAGAGGCTCCTAAACTATCAAAATATGCTTATGGTGAAGATTACCATTTTGTCATAAAAGATAAATTATCCGAATTGTTTGCTTTTATTCATGCGGAAATTGGTGAAGTGGATGGACGAATTTTTGTGGATTCCGCACCCGTAATGGATAAGGCTTGGGCGAAAAATTCAGGCGCTGGTTGGCTTGGAAAAAACACTAATATTATTCACCCGAAAAACGGATCGTTCTTTTTTATTGCCGAATTAATT
>CAIYXD010000065.1 GCA_903930085.1 uncultured Flavobacteriia bacterium | reverse complement strand
TGTTACGGTGAACCAGCCCATTACACCAACATTTGCGCAAGTTGCAGCAATTTGTTCTGGAGGAACATTTACCCTGCCATCGACTTCTATAAATGGTGTTCCCGGAACTTGGCTTCCTGCAATCAATAATACAGCAACAACAACCTATACATTTACGCCATCTGCCGGACAATGTGCTTTGCCAGTAACACAAACCGTTACAGTGAATCAGCCCATTACACCAACATTTGCGCAAGTTGCAGCAATTTGTTCTGGAGGAACATTTACCTTGCCATCGACTTCTATAAATGGTATTCCTGGAAATTGGCTCCCTGCAATCAACAATACAGCAACAACAACGTATACATTTACGCCATCTGCCGGACAATGTGCTCTGCCAGTAACACAAACGGTTATGGTGAACCAGCCCATTACTCCAACATTTTCTGCAGATATTCTATATGGATGTGCACCTTTGACTGTTAATTTCACTAATACAACTCCAAATTCAATAAATTGTATTTGGACAATTAGCGATGGAACAATACTAACAGGAATTTCAACCATTACGAATGTATTTACAACGGACGGTTGTTTTGATGTTACTTTGAGTTCATCAGGATCGGATGGCTGTTTAAGTAGCTTTATGGAAAGTAATTTAGTTTGTGTAGAAGTCTCACCGGTGGCAGATTTTTTCACGGATAATACAATTTTGACACAAGATGATTTAGATATAAATTTTATTAATACTTCCACTGGAGCAGTTGATTACATTTGGAATTTTGGTGATAATTCCGCTCTTAATACCGAAGAAAATCCATATCATGAATATTTTTTCACCGAATCAAATTATACGATAATGTTAATTGCAACTTCGTCATTGGGCTGTATTGATACAGCATATTCATACATTACAATGGCAGAACCACTTCTTTATTTCATTCCGAATACATTTACACCAGATGGTGATTTAAAAAATAATTCTTTTCAGCCCGTATTTACCTCTGGATTTGACCCTTATAATTTCAATATGTTAATTTTTAACAGATGGGGAGAAATACTATTTGAAACAAATAATGCTGCAATAGGATGGGATGGGACGTATAATGGCAAATATGTGCAAGATGGTGTATATACCTGGAAAATAGAATTCAAAGCAAAAGAGAATGATAAAAAACACTTTTTATCAGGACACGTTAATTTATTCAGATAAGAAAGCGCGAGTAGAACTAGAAAAATTATTTTCTAGAAGACCTTCGTTCTTTTTCCTTGATTATCAATCCGAGTTCACGGCTGGTTTGCCCAGCGACAGAAGTATTTTCGTTCGCTCGTCGCAATAAATATGGGATAACCTCTTTAACTGGGCCATACGGAACATATTTTGCAACATTGAATCCTTCATTCGAAAGATTATACGATATATGGTCGCTCATTCCAAGCAATTGGGCAAAATAAACACGTTTGTCATTTTTGGGAACAGCAAACTTTTCAATCAAATCTACAAGCGCTAGAGCACTTTTTTCATTGTGAGACCCTGCGCAAAGAGCTGTATGTTCTATTTCTGAAATAATTATTTCCAACGCTTCGTTAAAGTCTTTGTCGCAAGCAGTTTTATTTGGTTGAATAGGAGAGGCATAGTTTTTAAGTTGTGCACGTTCGCGTTCTTTTTCCATGTAAGCTCCTCGAACCAACTTTACTCCGTAATAAAAAGATTCCATTTTCGCATCTTCTATTTCTTTTTTCAAAAAAGCGATTCTATCGTGGCGATACATTTGTATTGTATTGTATACGATTGCGCGATTTTTGTTGTATTTGCGCATCATATCTTTCGTAATACGATCAATTGTATCTTGAATCCACGTTTCTTCTGCATCGATAAAAACAGGAATGTTATTTTCAAAACCGGCAAGACAAATTTTATCAATTCTTGAAATGGCAAGACTCAATTCTATTTTCTCCAATTCCGACAGATTAGAGGCAGGATCATTTGCTTTTTCTAGAATGGAAAACCGTGAAATCCCTGAGACTTTGAAAACTGCGAAAGGAATATGCATGTTGTTTTTTGCTGCGTGAATTGTGGCAATTATCTCCTCAACAGTAGCGTTAAAGTCTTCTTCACTCGTTTTTCCTTCGATAGAATAATCTAAGATTGTTCCAATTCCATATTTACCAAGTTGGTGGATTGTTTTTTCACATTCATGAATTGTCTCACCACCGCAAAACTGACGAAAAATCGTTTTTTTTATAATGTCGTTGATTGGCAATTGCAGTTTAAGTGCATAATTTGTTGACCATTTTCCAAATTTCACTAGCGTAGGATTACCAACAATTTTAAACAGCCAAAAAGCCCTTTTTAAATCTGCATCTGTTTTGCCTGTGAATGCTATTTCTGTATTGTCAAATGATATCATTGTACAAAAATAATTGCTTTTCTTTTATATTCTTATTTATGCAAAGCTTTATTTATTTTTGTACAAAACAAATTTATTTTTGATGAAATTACTTTCTTCCCAAAATTATACAATCGAACTAGGATCTATATTAGATTCGTCTTTTCAAGATCTGTTAAACAATCACTATTCGGGAGCAAAAAAAATAATTATTGTGGATGAAAACACACACGATAATTGTTTGGAATTTCTTTTGACATCATTTGATACACTGAAGGAAGCTGAAGTTATGCTTTTGCCTGCTGGAGAAGAAAATAAAGTAATGGAAGTTTGCTTTCAAGTTTGGGAGGCACTTACGGAATATCAGATTGGCAGAAACGATTTGATTATAAATCTCGGTGGCGGTGTTGTTACGGATATGGGCGGATTTATTGCTTCTTTATTTAAAAGAGGGGTTGATTTCATTCACATTCCGACAAGTTTAGTTGGAATGGTAGATGCTTCTATCGGTGGGAAAAATGGCGTGGATTTAGGTTCTTACAAAAATCAATTAGGCGTTTTTTCGCATCCTAAATTTATTTTTATCGACCCACTATTTTTAGCAACTCTTCCAGCGGAGGAATGGATGAATGGATACGCTGAAATGCTCAAGCATACTTTAATAAGCGATAGAAACAAATACAACAATCTAAAACATATTAGTTCGGGTCTTGATTTGAAAAATCTGGAACTTATTGCGGATTCCGTTCACATAAAATTCGATATTGTAGAAGCGGATCCATTAGAAATAGGATTGAGAAAAATATTGAATTTTGGTCATACGATTGGGCATGCACTAGAAGGGTTTTTTCTGGAAATTGAAGCAATTTCGCATGGACATGCAGTAGCTTTGGGAATGATTGCAGAGTCCTATATTGCAATGCAGCAGGGTAAATTGTCCAAGGAAGATTATTTTGATATTGAATTGACGCTTCTTGAGAAATTTTCAGTTCCAAAACTGGAGGATAATTATTTTCAGGAGATTGCGGAATTGACACGAAACGATAAAAAAAATAGGGATTCTAAGATATTGTGCTCCCTCGTTACTGAAATTGGGACGTGTGAATTCAACTGTGAGGTAACTTTAGAAGAAATAATAGAATCATTAAAATACCTCTCTAGATTCCATAAGTAAAGTTTTGATTTAATGCAATTTAGTTAGGTTTAGAGCTTCTTTGTAAGCTTCGATTAACGAAATATTAGAGTGATTTAGTTCGGTAACCAGATTCATGTAAGAAGCGAAATCTACTGCATTTAAATTTTCTTTTTTTGTTTGATTTCTCCAGGCAGTAAGTGAATAACTGGATTGAATTTCCCGCTGCAAAGTTTCTAGTTCCGCTGAATGATCCTTTTTTGAATGGTGTAAAATTTCTAGTTTCCTTAAAAACAAATCGTAGAAAACACCTTGTCTTTTTTTTATACGTTGAAATAAATTAAACTCCGAATCCTCCGCACTTTCTTTCATGGAATTCAAATTGTGATTCACGTCTTTCACATCCTTCACAGCTAGTGCGAGTAGCCTGGTAATAGTAGTTACTTTTTCCAATTCCTCTGCTTCACTCTGTGTTTTAGAAATCTGTTGTACGTTGAAATAGTAAGCGGTAATTTCATTTTCATATTCTTTTAAAATCCGATATTCATGCAGCACTGAAGCGTTTATTTTTTCGATGGAAAGAAAGAATTTAGCAACTTTAATAGAGGCTTCGGCAAAAACAAAGGCTTCTTTCTTCAAGGATTCTATGGAAGAAATGATTTCATCTGAATGGGTGTTTTTCAAATAGGTAGTGTTTGATTTTAATGCCCCATTAGTTGTTTTCTCTAAAAATTTTGTAAAAAGATCCAAAAATGGGAAGGCAACAATTATTCCGGTCAAATTGAAGCTGGTATGTAAAAAGACCAATATAAAAATTTCTTCTTTGATTTGAAAAACATGTTGTGCTAAGTAAAGATGCAATGGAAGTAGGATAATTGCTAAAAACGATTGGAATAGGTTAAAATAAACATGGGCAAAACCAGTTTTTTTCTTCATTGGATTTGCACGAATTGTCCCAGTTAATGCGGTTATTGTCGTGCCTAATTCGGAGCCTATCACTAAAAACGCAGCTTGTTCCAAGTTTATCAATCCAGCAGCAAGGGAAGAAAGATAAATTGCAACACTGGCGGAACTGGATTGTATCAGTGCTGTCAAGACAATACCTGCAAATAAGAATAAAAATTCAGGTTTGTCTTGTAAGAAAGCGAAATCTATATTCTGGGAAACGGATCCAAAACTTTCTTTGATGTATCCTAAACCAATAAAAATAAAGGCAAAACCCATTAAAAATTTACTGAAAAATGAAAGTTTTGGGTTTTTTAAAAAAATAGTTCCCAATCCTCCAATTGCAAGAAATGGTAGGGAATACGTCTCGAAGTTCAATTTAAAACCAACAAATGAAACCATCCAACCCGTAATTGTTGTTCCGAGATTTGCGCCGAGAATTATTCCAATTCCACTTTTGAGTCCTATGATTCCTGCACTGGCAAAAGACATTACCAGCAAGGTAACCATCGTGCTACTTTGAAGAATTGCGGTTGTGATAGTTCCGCTAATTACCGCTTTTAGAGGCTTGCTAGTTTGCTTGCGTAAAAATATCTTAAACGACCGACCCGTCAACAAGCGAATAGATTCTTCCATTAAATACATTCCGAATAAGAAGAGTCCCAAGCCCGCTAGAAATGACCAAATCTGAACGGTTAGATCATTTTTCATTGCCTTTATGTATTATTTTTTTCGATTTAGTACTTTCATATTTTATCTTTTCTTCTTGCGATTCCTTTTAAGAAGTATGAAGGTTCTGCCAATAATAAATTATAATCCAACAATAAGTTTAGGACGGATTGAAATTGTTCTACAAAATTGGTTTGTAACAATCTGCTTATTTAGCTGTCCAACCGCCGTCAACCATCATGGAATGTCCTGTAATAAAAGACGATTGATCCGAGCAAAGCCAAATTACTGCTTCAGCAACTTCTTCTGGATCCCCCAATCTTCCCAATGGTTCTAACTGCTCATATTGCTTAATTGCCTCTTTATTATCTCCAATAGATCTGGAAATCATTGGCGTTTTTATTACTCCGGGGCAAACAACGTTCACTCGAATTCCAGTTCTAGCATTTTCCAAAGCTGCAGTTTTTGTTAATCCAATTATGCCATGTTTGGAAGCTACGTATGCAGGCAAGCCCTCAAAACCTACTACTCCGGCAATTGAAGCGCAATTTACGATTACTCCTTTTCCATTTTTCAGCATTTGTGGAATTTGATATTTCATGCAAAGAAAAACACCTTTTAGGTTAACATTTATAACCTTATCCCAATTTTCTTCTGTATAATCTTGTGTTTTTGCGGTTACGCCCTCAATTCCAGCATTATTATAGGCATAATCCAAGCGCCCAAAATGTTCGATTGCCTTTACATGCGTTGCTTCAACTTCAGAAGATTTCGAAATGTCACATGCATAAAAAACCACTTCTCCGCCCAATTCCTTGATCGCATTGAATGTTTCGTAATCTTCCATCCAATCTAAAAGGACAACTTTGGCGCCTCTTTTTGCGAATGCAATTGCAGCAGCTCTGCCAATTCCAAAGGATGCTCCTGTAACTAGTGCAACTTTATCTTCAAATATTTTTTCCATATCGTTGTATTTTAATGAAAAATGGTGGATTTCAATTCTGCTAAATGGATGTTTTGGATTCCTTGAAATAAAGCATCCGGAGTGAAAGAAATACTATCGATTCCTTCTTCAACTAAAAATTGAGCAAATGAAGGGTAATCGCTTGGTGCTTGGCCACATAGTCCGATTTGTATTTTCGAGTTTTTAGCCGTTTGTATAACGGAAGAAAGCATTCGTTTGACAGCTTCATTGTTTTCATCAAATAAATTACTAATTAAAGAAGAATCACGATCGATACCAAGTGTTAATTGTGTAAGGTCGTTTGATCCAATAGAAAATCCATCAAAAATTTCCGCGAATTTTTCTGCTAGAATCACATTACTTGGAATTTCCGCCATAACATAAATCTGAAGTGAATTTTTTCCACGGATCAAACCGAATGTTTCCATGACGTCCAAAACTTTCTTTCCTTCTTCAACCGTTCGACAAAAAGGAACCATTATTTTAACGTTTGTCAAACCTAAATCGTCCCGAATGGTTCTAATTGCTTCGCATTCCAACCCAAAACCTTCTTTGTACAAGTCATTATAATAACGTGATGCGCCTCGAAATCCTAACATTGGGTTCTCTTCCTTTGGCTCAAATGCTGCACCTCCCAAAAGTTGTGCGTATTCGTTGGTTTTAAAATCACTCAATCGCACAATTACTTCCTTCGGATAAAATGCAGCGGCAACCATAGCAATCGATTCCGATAGTTTTTCAATGAAATATTTCTTTTTGTCCGTATAATTTTTTGTCAGCAATTCAATTTCTTTTTTCTCCTCACTATTTTTTATCTGGTCAAACTTAACCAAAGCCATAGGGTGAATTTTAATGCTGTTTGAAATGATGAATTCCATTCGCAAAAGTCCAACGCCATCGTTTGGGTAAAAGGATAAATGGAATGCTTTATCAGGATCCGCGAGAATAAAAAGCGCCTTAGTTCTTATCTCCGGGATGTTTTCTAAGCTGATTTCGTGCTCTTCCCATTCTAATTTTCCATCGTAAATTCTTCCTTCATCTCCTTCAATACAAGAAACGGTGATGGTTTGTCCATCTTTCAATTTTTCAGTGGCATCGTTCACTCCAACAACTGCATGAATTCCCAATTCTCTCGCGACAATGGATGCGTGGCTTGTTCTTCCGCCTTTATTTGTAACAATACAAATGGCTTTTCGGAGCAGCGCGTTCCAATCTGGATTTGTAGCTTCCGCGACAATGATATCGCCTTTTTGTACTTTTTTTGCATCTGCCAAGGAATGAATTACACAAACTTTTCCACTCGAAATGGCTCTTCCAACTGCTTTTCCACTGCAAATCGGTTTGGCTTTTGTATGAAGGGAATATTCTTTTAGTGTAATTTTCTCCTTTTGCGTATGCACGGTCTCCGGTCGGGCCTGAACGATGAAAAGATTGCCTGAATTTCCATCTTTTGCCCATTCTATATCCATGGGAACGTTGTAATGGTTTTCAATCTTTTTGCACCAATCGCCAAGTTTTTCAACGTCGGAATCCGTTAAAGAAAAAATAGATCGTTCTGCTGGTAATGTTCTTATATTCACCAAAGCAGTTTGACCATTTTCTGAATAGATTATCTTATTTTCTTTGTCGCCTAATTTCCGTTGAATAATGCTTTTTTTCTGAATGCCGATCGCAGGTTTAAAAAGATAAAATTCATCAGGATTCACAGCGCCCTGAACGATTGTTTCGCCCAATCCCCAGGAAGATGTGATATAGATTACATTTTTGAATCCGGTTTCAGGATCTATTGTAAATGCAACGCCGGCACTTCCTATATCGGAACGAACCATTTGTTGTATTCCAATAGATAAAGCAACTTTTGAATGCTCGAATCCATTATCCAATCGGTATTTAATTGCGCGATCGTTGTAAAGGGAAACATAACAAGCTAGAATGGAATCGATTAGTTCCGCTGTTCCTTTCACATTCAGAAAACTATCGTGCTGTCCTGCAAAGCTTGCGGTAGGCAAATCTTCTGCAGTTGCGCTACTTCTTACAGCGACACTGATTAGGTTTACGCTTTTTAATTTTTCAAATTCCTGAATAACTTCCTTTTCTATTATTGTTGGGATTTTGCTCGATTTAATAAGTTCACGACAGTTTTTTCCGACAACGGAAAGGTTTCGTAAATTTAAAGTGTCTAATTTTTGTAATTCACTAGTAAGTCTTTCCGTTAAATTATTCTCCTTTAAGAATTGCCAATAACCGAGCGTACTGATTGCAAATCCATCTGGAATTTTTACACCAAGCGGCGTCAATGAATGCAACATTTCTCCCAATGAGGCATTTTTCCCACCTACAAGTTGAATGTCTTTACTGGTGATATTTTTGAAGGGAATACAAAAAGCCATCTGTTATATTTTTGAAAATGTGATGAAGGATTTAGTGTTTGTTAAGCTGAAAAGTCAATGTATTTCAATAGAATTTGCTGAAAATAAAATTTTTATTTCATCCGGAACCACTGCTTTTGCATCTTTCATTTGTCCTTCAGAAATGTACATTCGAAGTACAGTAAACACAGCATTTACGCCTTTTTTAATTTCTTCTTCTGTGGAAAAATCCTTCCGCGCTTTCGCACCTTCTTCTTTAATTACTTCCAAATAAAAATCGTCTAACTTTTTACTCCGTTTTTTGTTTTTTTTTTGCGGTGCCCATCCTTCCACGTAAAGTCCTTTTAGGATAAGTGGAAGTTGCGCTATTAATTGAAAATTCTCTTCTAGCGTTAGAAGTTCCCGAAGACTTCTAAAAACCGCTCGCGTAATACGTTCAGCCGCTTCTTTGTTGGATGTATCGCCTAATTCAAAAGCGATTAGTTGCAGGAATTCATTTCCTTTTTGTGCGTGTTCGTCGAAACTTTGTAACATTGACTGGATTTTTAATAGGTGGATTTTTTAAACTTGAAGGCTTGTTCTTTCGATTGTTGGCAACTCAGCTTGTGACTTTTTAAGTACCATTTTTGATTCTATTATTACTTCACTATTTCTGGCTTTTTCCATACAGAGCCTCGCTATTATATAGCAAATAGTGGATTCTGCTCCTTGGTTTAGATTGATGTTGTATTTTTCCAATCCATCGTGACAGCCAGTTGTTTTTGGATTATAGAGCATTTGTTTCAAATGATTATTGCCTAAAAACCAACTGAACGCAGTTTCCATTTTTTCGCGGTAATGTTCTTCGCGGAAGACAAGGTGAAATAGTTGCAGCGTCTGAATTGTATACGCAACATCAATCGGTTGTTCACCGCCATCCATATTCCGGAATTCCCCTTTTTGAAGCCATCCATTATTGGTGATAACTTTAATCGTTCCATCCATAAATAAATTATCGAGAAGAAAATCAAATGTTTTTTTTGCAATTGCTCTAAAATGACTGTTTTTAGACGATAAGTCGGCGTACAAAAGTGCTTCCGGAAGAATGCTGTTTCCATAGGTAAGGCTATCTTCAAACCATTCCCAACCTTCTTCTTTTTCGTTGTAATACTTTTTTGATAAATGGGACCCAAGCTTGAAAATTAAATCCGAAATAGCGGCTGAATTTGAATGAATGGAATAGAAATAAAGTCCTTTGATGCAGAAAGCTATTGCGCGAGGCGAATCCATTTTTTTAATCGTTGTAATCGCTTTTTTTAAGATTAATTCCGCTTGAAAAGAAATATTTTCCGGTAAAATCGTCCGATAGAAAACCACTGTTGACAAAGCGAGTATTGCACGTCCATTAGAATCTTGTAAATTCTCCCAATCGTTTTTCTCTTGTTCTAATCCATTGCTGTCCATGTAGTTAAAAAAATGTCCATTTTCCTTCTGACAAGAACCGATAAAATGAAGGTATTTTGCAATTAGAATAATGTTTTCATTATTTCGTTTGCGTTCCTGGTTCATGCAAACGGCAATCAAGGCGCGTGCATTATCATCCAATGTGTAACCGGAAGAATAATCTGGTGTATTTATCTTGCAGAATTGTACAACTCCAAATGTATGCGTCATGCGTTCTAAATGTTCCAATGAAATTGCAGGTAAATTATATTTCAGGGATTTTTTAGTTACATATTTTTCAAGAAGCAAGGCGTACTGTAAAGAAACATTTTTCCATTCAAACGCTTTAGAGCTATGAATTGCATTCATCCCAATTTGAGTGCGCAGTTTTTCATTACCAAGTAATTGCAATAATGCATTCGTTAGCTGAAGTGGATTTTCGAAATCAATTAAAATTCCGGCAGATTCCGAAAGTAATTCCTTAGCGTGCGGAATAGCAGTTGCAATTACAGGACAACCAGAGCTCATTGCATAGGCAAAGGTGCCGCTAACAGCTTGGTTTCTATCTTTTGATGTGAAAATATAGGTGTCTGAAAGTTGCAGAAGTTCTAATAATTCGGAAGTTTCTAAAAATTCATTTATAAAAAAAACATGGTTTTGAAGTTGTAGACTTTCTACTTTTTCTTTTAGCATTTCCCTGTAAATCTCTCCTTCGTTTTTTAGAACTTCTGGGTGGGTTTTTCCAATAATTAGGTATAAAACATCGGGATGAATCTCCACTACATCTGGCAATGATTCCAAAGCGTTTTCGATGTTTTTATTAGAACTAATAAGTCCAAACGTGGAAATAATTTTACGATTTTCAAAACCATACTTCTGCTTTAATTCGTTCCTGTCCTGGTAAATTATCGGGTGTGTTCCATGAGGAATAATAGAAATCTTTTCCGGTGAAATGGTGTAGTCGCTTACAAGAATGCTTGAAGAATGTTTTGTCATTACGATAATACGAGCCGAAGCAGCAGCTATTTTCGAAACAACTTCTAATCTTTTGGCATCTGGATGGGGCAATACAGTATGAAATGTTACCAGCAATGGCTTTTCTAAATATGCTATAAAATCAAGTAAATAATCCCCATATTCTCCACCAAATAAACCGAATTCGTGTTGAATTAAAACTGCTTTTATACCG
>CAIYXD010000064.1 GCA_903930085.1 uncultured Flavobacteriia bacterium | reverse complement strand
CCACAAAGCAGGATAAAAAATTCTTTTTTGAAATCTCGGAGGTAAATATTTTTGCCAATTTGTTCCTCCGGTAGCTGCAATATCAGCGGAATCTTTGCTCAGATAGCGCACAGCAGACTTATAATGTGCTAACGGCCAATTAATATTTACGTTCGTGTCGTTTTGTTTCAAAACGGCAATAACTTCCGGGCTATTTTGATCATCTTGACTCAAACGCTTATATACTTGCCAAAGGTTTTTGGTCTGGCATTTTTCGCCTAACGCAATGAACTCTTTTGAGTAGCGTTCCTCAAATTGAACAAGTGTGAGCGTTTTTTTCCCTGTTTCCAATTCTGTTGCGCCTTCTTTCCAGTAAATATTCTCGTACATTTCTGAAATTGTAGCATCCGCACCAAACGTGAATCGCTTGTCTTTGTGCACCAAATTAAGGAAGTCTGTACTAAACATTTCAATAAAACGGTATTGCGCAGACTGAAAACCACTTGCGGGAAGTAGCGACATTCTAAATTTTAAGAATTGTTCCCGATCCATCCCGTGAATCATTATTTCGAAACTCTTAATAAGGGATTCGAAATACCGATTGATGCGTGTAACACGTTCAATAAAAAACGCTTTCTCTACTTTCTCTGTTTCCCCAAGTTGCTCAAATTCATGCAAGGATAATTTGAAATAAAGCTCGGTAATCTGATGATACATGATAAAGATTACCTCGTCTGGAAAATTGGTTTTTGGTTTTTGAAGGCTCAAAAGTGCGTCTACTTCAATATAATCCCAATATTTTACGGTATCCGCATATAATAAACCATCCAAATAAGATAGGAGATCTTGTCCAAGTGCGGAATATTTTTCGTTTAAAAGGGAAAGACGATTTTGTATTTCTGGTGTAATTTCCATGTTTAAATTTTAACAAGACAAAGTTAAAAATACTATAAACTAAAGCTATTAGTTGTTAAAAGTTTAACATGTTTGTTTTTTACCCAATCTATCGTAGCTAAAAATTAAAGAAACAACTCTATATTTGTGCCTAACTAAAACCAATCAAAAGCGCGATTTGTCGAAAGTTAATAGTAAATCAAACGAAATATTAAATGGTAAATTACAACCCAAAAAGCTGGCTAACGCTCATCTTTGCCTTTCATAAAAGTGATACGTTCAGAATGTTGTGGAAAGAAATCCTGTATATCGGATTATTCACACTACTAATCGCTTTTTTGGAAATCACGTATTTCCCAGAGGCTGTTTTTTTAGAAAAATTAATTGCGGTTTATTCCTTAATTGGTTTTGTGATTTCATTGCTGCTTGTTTTTAGAACGAATACCGCCTATGATCGCTGGTGGGAGGGAAGAAAAAAACTTGGAGATCTCGTAAATAATTCGAGAAATTTAGCGGTTAAACTAGCCGTTTTATTGAGTGATCCTGTAGATCGTGATTTTTTCCGTAGAATGATCCCTAATTTTGCAGCTGCTACAAAGGAACATTTGCGAAATGGTGTTGCTTTACATGAATTGAATTTAAGCCAGTTGGAATCCGATAATTTAACTGACAAAGAACATATTCCCATGGCAATTAGCGAGTCCATTTACAGGGAAATTTTACGTTTAAAAGGAGCTGGCAAAATTTCGGAGGAAGAGTTTTTGGCGCTGGATAAGAACGTAAATTCATTTATAGACATCGTTGGGGCTTGCGAACGTATTAAAAACACACCAATACCATTTTCGTATAGTTTATTTATCAAGAAGTTTATTTTCATTTATGTTACGACTTTACCGCTCGCATTTGTAACACAATTTGGATATTTTTCTGCGTTAATCGCAACGTTTGTATTCTACGTTTTGGTCAGTATGGAAGTTTTAGCAGAGGAAATTGAGGATCCTTTTGGAGTGGATGATAACGATTTACCACTAGAGAACATTTGCGAAAAAATAAAAAGAAATGTAGAAGAAGTGTTGTGTTGATTTTTATACCAAGGCAATTAAACGAGCACCTTCAAAGAATCCGCAAAAAGTATTCCACAAAAAAAAAGACCTCAATTGAGGTCTTTTTCTAAAGGGTAAATATACTTTATTCCTTAATGAATTTTAATGTTTCATTTCCACCTGCATGGCTCACTTCCACAAAGTAAACACCAGATTCAAAACCATCTAAATTTACAGTCATTGAAGAGGAAGTTACAGGAACATTTTTCATTAACTTTCCTTCCATGTTTTTTATGTTTACAGCGGTTATTTTCATTTGCGCATTCAAACCATCTAACGTGATTTCATTTGTTGCTGGATTAGGATGAATAGAAATTGGGTTGATAATTGCTTCAACAACACCAGCTTGTCCAACGATAATTTTATAGCCAACAAATTGATATGGCGCTGTCGTTGGGAAACCAAATACAGAGATACTTCCCGTTACATCAATTGAAATACTGTACGTTCCTGGGGTTGTACACGTTCCTGAGATTAATGCACATCCAACCGTTCCACCATTAAAAACGCAAGACGCAATGTTACACGCATAACTCAATCCTGTTGGCAATCCAGTTACATCATCCACCGTAAAACTAATAATTGGTGATCCAGCCAAAGCAGCTATTACAACACCTGCGTCTGTTGGAACTTTAAATTGTAATTCTTGTGTGTATGGAACACCAACTGCAGCAGCAGCAAAATTAATTACAGTGTCTGGCCACGCACCGAATGTAGAATCAGCATAATTTGGTGCAGGAGCAGTAATGTCTGGCGTGCATTGTGCTGTTGCATTTGTTAATCCAAAACCTACAATGGAAATAACGAGTAATAGTTTCTTCATATTTAAAAGTTTAATAGTTAATACAAGCAAATCTACTAAAAATTATAATTACTTCTTCAAGCACAGCTTTGAGGTTTAATCCTTGCATTTTAATCTGTGTAAAAGGAATCAGTATCTTTAAATTTTCGAATTGAGTGATTCTTATTAATTTTAGCCCCTAAAGGAATTTCAATGGTATCAAAGTTACCTCACGTCGGAACTACTATTTTCACGGTCATGTCAAATTTGGCAAACACACACAATGCTATAAATCTCTCGCAGGGATTTCCGAATTTTCCTGTAGATGAAAAACTGACTGATATTGTGCAGAGGATTGCTAAATATCCCGTTCACCAATATTTACCCATGGCAGGTTATCCGCCATTAATTGAAAAAATAAGCAAATCTATTTTACGCTGTTACGGGAGAAGTGTTGTTCCAGAAACGGAAATATTGGTAACGGCAGGAGCTACTCAAGCTATTTTTGCAAGCATTCAAGCATTGGTGAATAAAGACGAGGAGGTAATTATTTTAGATCCAAGCTACGATTGTTATGAGCCGCCAATTCTACTCACCGGCGCAAAATCTATACGCATTCCGTTAACGGATGATTTTATGCCCGATTGGGAAAAAATCGAAGCGGCGATGTCGCCAAAAACGAGAATGTTGATTATTAATAATCCGCACAATCCTTCTGGCAAAACGTTGAACGAACAGGACTTTATACAACTGGAGAAGTTGCTGGAAAAATTTCCAAATGTTGTCCTTTTATCTGATGAGGTATATGAATTTATTACATTTGAAAAAAGCCATTTTTCCGTTAACTTAAATGAAAACTTGCGAAAAAAAAGCATTATTGTTTCTTCTTTTGGAAAAACATTTCATATTACCGGTTGGAAAATTGGTTATTTGGTTGCTCCGGAGAACTTGCTAATCGAGATAAAAAAAGTACACCAATTTCTTGTTTTCTCCGTAAATAGTATTGCCCAAGTTGCATTGAGTGAATACTTAGATCAGGTAGACGTGTTACAATTGGGAAGTTTTTACCAAGAAAAAAGAGACCTGTTCCGCAACTTGCTAACTAATAGCAGCTTTGATTTGTTGCCATCGGAAGGCTCGTATTTTCAAGTTGCATCTTTTGCAAAGCTTTCCGAATTGTCCGATGTGGATTTTTGTGTTAATTTAGTTAAGGAACATGGTGTTGCAGCAATACCACTATCTGTTTTCAATGCAAATGGACGGGATCAAAAATTAATTCGTTTCTGTTTTGCAAAGGATTCCGAAACACTTAAAAGCGCCGCAGAAAGATTATGCAAGATTTAAAAGTAGCTTTGGTTCAAGTCAACCAAGTTTGGGAAAATAAACAAGAAAATTTAAATCATTTTTCAAATATTATAGAAAATCTTGGCGCGGTAGATTTAATCCTTTTACCGGAGATGTTTCATACTGGATTTTCTATGCATGCGCAATTGCTTGCCGAAGAAACAGAATCCTCTTTAGGAATTACATGGCTAAGAGAAACGGCAAAAAAACATTCCGCAGCGGTATATACTTCGTTAATTATAAAAGAAAATGAAAGGTTTTATAATAGAGGTGTTTTTGTTTTTCCAACGGGAGAGCTGAAAACCTATGACAAACGAAAATCATTTGGCTTGGCTGGGGAAGATGAAATCTATACAGCAGGTGAAAAAGAAAGTATTGTTAGGTACAAAGAATGGAATTTCCAGCTGCAAATTTGCTACGATTTACGCTTTCCTGAAATCGTGCGAAATAGAATTTTACCGGAAGGAATTCCAGCATACGATGTTATTTTATATGTTGCAAATTGGCCAGAAAAAAGAAAAGAACATTGGAATACGCTCTTAAAAGCTAGGGCAATCGAAAATCAGGCGTATGTTTTGGGTGTAAATCGCGTGGGCTCGGATGATAATGACCAGGTTTATTCTGGAAATAGTGTAGCAATTGATGCGCTGGGAAACACAGTCATGTGTGAAGAAAACAAAGAGGAAATTCTTTTTTATACCTTAAGAAAAGAACCCCATTTGTCGGTTTTACAGGCGCTTCCGTTTTTAAAAGACAGATAGGTTTTTACGTTTTACAAGCATAAAACCAAAACGTTTTAGCTGGTTTTATTCGCCTTAGACTAGTATGTTAAACCCACATAATTAGTGAAGCAAAAAATAAGTTTAAATTTATTTAGTTATATTTGTTTCTAAACGTTAAAATAAATAATATGAAAAAAGTTTACATTGCGATTTTAGCAATTGGGTTTGTTTCTTTGGGTTATTCTCAAAAAGCTACTGAATCTGCTTTATTAGCGAATAAGAAATTTGCTACGGAGGTTATCGAATCTTCAAAAACACCTGGAAATCTTGAAAAAGCAGGTGGAGACGTTATTTGGTCGGACAATTTTTCAACTGCTTCCAACTGGGTGATTGACAATTCAGGTCAAACTGCTGCAGGGTACGGATGGGATATTGGCGCAACGGAGCAATCTTGGTATTTTTCTTCTGTAATTAATTCCACTTCGGACGGAAATTTTGCAGAATTGAATAATGGTAATCCAACATCAAATCCAGCAACACAGGCTTTGGATGTTACTTACACAATTACAACTGCAGCACCAATTGATGTAAACACATTATCTGGAGGACCAAACAATTACATTTTGGAGTTCCAACAGTATGGCGCAAAATTCAACGATGCACAAGAAATGTACATTAGTACAAATGGAACTACTTGGACTTTAGTAGGAGATAATTCAGATATCGCAACATTGAGTCAAACAGGTGGATCTGCTTATACAAATCCAACAGTGAAAACAATTAATTTATCTGGAGCTTTGCCTGGTGGAACAAATTCATTGTGGATTCGTTTTAGCTGGACAACAGCTTTCCCTTCTTCATCAACAAATCCAAACGTTTGGGTGACTTACGGATGGATGATTGACGATGTACGAATTCTTGAGGCTTACTCAGACGAATTCAAAATGTCTACTGTATTCTCTGGTGACGTTGTAAACAATTGGGATTATTATTCTACTCCTTTGGATCAGGTAATTTCAAGAACAGTTGGTATTGCAATTTCTAACGAAGGTGGTATAGCGCAAGAAAAAGCAATCGGTTTAAACATCGATTTAGCTGGAGCATCTGTTTATGCAGGTGTAGCAACTCCGGTAACATTGGCTCCAGGAGAATCAGATACAGTTTGGTTTGATACGCAATTCATCGCTGCAGCTACAGGACTGTATACTATTACAGCAACATTGCCAGCGGATCAGGTTTTAACCAATAATTCCCTAACAGAGAATTTTGAAATGACAAATTTCTTGTATGGTCACAACCACCCACTAGGAACAGGAAAATTAAATTTCTCGGATGAGGCTGAAATTGGAATTGGAAATATTTATGAAATTCAAGCAGATCAATTGTTGAAAGGAATTGATGTAGCATTTGCAACAGGAACAACAGCTGGTATTTTCATTGATGTTTTCGTTTTTGAAATGCCTTCTGGAAGTGTTCAAGGTGCTGACAACTTGTTAGTGGCGGATTTCCAATACCAAATGCCAGCAACAGTTAATACAACAAGTTTTTCAACATTGGTTTTGCCAACGCCATACACAATGGAGGCAGGAAAAATTTATTACGCGATTTTAAGAACGCAACAATCTGCAACGGAGAAAATGGCAATCAAATCTAGTGATAAAGGAGATGCTGATTTCTCAACAGTTTGTTATGGTCCTTTCGGAACAGGAGATGCGGTTAATAATTTCGTAGGTTGGGATGCAGCAGCTGCTGTTTCTTTGAACTTTGATCCATCTGTTCAGATTGCAGAAAATGAATCACCAGTATCTTTCGGTTCAATTTTCCCAAATCCAACTTCAGGAGCTACAACACTTCAGTACACATTGTCAAATGATACAGATGTTAAAGTTGCAATCGTAGATGTAACAGGCAAAGTTGTTTATACTGCAAACAACAAAAATCAAACTGCAGGTGCGCATGAATTAAACTTCAATGCTGCAGCTTTCACAAATGGTGTTTACTATGTGAACATGATTACAGAAGGTTCTACAGTTACTACAAAATTCATCAAGAAATAATACACTTGAATTAATACCTTTGAGGGTCGGCAATTATGTCGACCCTTTTTTTATGGATTTTTTTTCGCTCGGATATTTCGGTTTGTTTTTTGCCTCTTTTCTATCGGCAACGATTGTTCCATTTACTTCAGAAGGAATCCTGCTTCTTTTTTTAGGCGCTGCTTACAACCCAATCCTTTGTTTATTCTTTGCAACTGTTGGAAATTCGTTAGGCGGAATAACTAATTATATAATTGGATCATTCGGCAATCCTTTGTGGCTGAAACGATTTGGAATTAACGAAAATAAATTAGCATCTTTTGAAAAACGCATCCAAAAATTCGGATTTTGGTTGGCTTTCTTTTCTTGGGTTCCAATTATTGGAGATCCAATGACAATTGCCTTGGGGTTTTTTAAAGTACCTTTTTGGAAGGTTTTAATTTTACTGATTCTCGGAAAATTCTTACGTTATTTTATTTTAGTTCTCCCGTGGGTTTGGTAATAAAATGATCTAGGTAATTTTCTACGGGTAAACGTGTTAAATAATTCTACAATTCTTAGCGCTTTTAACAGGAATCGATTCCTTTATATTCCAATCTAAATCACGATATTTGCACAAAAGCACATCCTATGTCAAAAGTTACAACCTTGAATGAATTTATTATGGATCGCCAGGCAGAATTCCCTTTTGCTTCAGGTGAATTATCCAGAATCCTAAGTGATATCGCCGTTGCATCCAAAATAGTTAGCCGCGATGTGCGTCAGGCTGGTTTAGTGGATCATATTTTGGGCGCACAAGGAGAAATAAATATTCAAGGAGAAGAACAACAAAAATTGGATGTTGTTGCGGATCAGCAATTTATTAAGGCCTTTGAAAATGGCGGTGAGATTTGTGGCATTGCATCCGAAGAAAATGATGATTTTGTTGCATTTACCTCCGATACAGCGAAAAACGGAAAATACGTTGTTCTTTTTGATCCACTGGATGGTTCTTCCAATATTGATGTAAACGTTTCCATCGGAACAATTTTTTCTATTTACCGTCGTACTTCAGAGGCTGGAACGTTGGCAACTTTGGAAGATATGTTGCAAATTGGAAACGAACAAATTGCTGCCGGTTATGTATTGTATGGCTCTTCAACGATGTTGGTTTATACTACAGGACATGGTGTAAATGGTTTTACGCTCGATCCGTCGATTGGAGAATTTTGCTTGTCGCACCCAAATATGAAAATGCCAGAATCCGGAAGAATGTACGCCATGAATGAAGGTAATATCGACATTTGTGAACCTGGAATCAAGAAATACGTGCAGTATTGTCAAAGTTTTGACAACGATAAAGGTGCGCCATATTCTGGACGATATATCGGTTCGTTGGTTGCAGATTTCCATAGAAATATGATTAAGGGTGGTATTTATATTTATCCGGATACAACAACTTCACCAGAAGGGAAATTGCGTTTGCTATACGAATGTAACCCATTGGCATTTATTGCAGAACAAGCTGGAGGACTAGCAACAACAGGTAGAATTAGAGTTTTGGATATTCAACCAAACAAATTACACCAACGCATCCCATTCTTCTGTGGGTCTAAAAAAATGGTGGAAAAAGCAATGAGTTTGCTGGACTAAAAAATGGAACAAAAAGTCCTTAAAGAACGCTTCTCGAAAATTCCACAAATCGACGAAACAGCGAATCAATTGCAATTTTCCTGTACGCGCGTGCACTGGAAAGGCTTGGTTGGCTCTTCTAAAAGTATCTGTGCGGCATCATTAGCAAATCAAATGCCCGGACACCATTTATTTATTTTAAATGACAAAGAAGAAGCGGCTTATTTTATAAATGATTTGGAAGGTTTGTTTCCAGAAGATAAACGTATTTTATTTTATCCTGCTTCTTACCGCGTTCCATACCAGTTAGAGGAAACAGACAACGCAAATGTTGTTTCCCGCGCAGAAGTTCTAGAAAAAATAAACAATGGGAGCAATGTTTGGATTGTTACGTATCCACAAGCTCTTTTTGAAAAAGTTCCAACCCAAAAGATTTTAAGCAAGAATACTTTGCGCATTGATGTGGGTAAAAATTATTCCATCGATTTTATTAATGAATTATTATTAGAATACCATTTTGACAGGGTAGATTTCGTTTATGAACCAGGTCAATTTTCCATTCGTGGTGGAATAGTGGATGTTTTTTCGTACGCCAATGATAATCCTTTTCGGATTGAATTTTTTGGCGATGAGGTGGAATCTATTCGAACTTTTGATGCAAGCTCGCAACTTTCGCTATCTAATTTCAAGCATTTTAATGTCATTCCAAATGTTCAAGGGCATTTGAATATGGAAGGAAATGGTTCGTTTTTTGAGTTTTTAGGAAAAAATGTTACCCTTTGGTTGTCTTCGTTTGACCAATTGTTGGATACGCTAGAAAAAGAATACGATAAATCCGTTCAGATTTATACAAAACTTACGGAGGCTGTGAAGCGCACAATTCCGAATGAATTGTATTTGCATCCGAAAGAAGTAAAAAAAGAAATTGAAGTGTACAGCATAATTGAATGGGGACCTGAGTTCCATTTCAAAGCGGATAAAGTTTTCCAGTTCGATTTTTTACCCCAACCGAGTTTCAATAAAAATTTTGCACTACTTCGGGAAGATTTAGTGAATAGAACGAATTTAAAATTTACAAATTTAATTTTCTCCAACCAGCCGAAGCAAATTGATCGTTTGTACCAAATTTTCGAAGATATTGGCGGAGGCGTTGCGTTTGAACCTGTAAATGTCGCTTTGCACGAAGGATTTATTTCGCCTTCTCAAAAAATGGTTTGCTATACCGATCACCAACTGTTTGAACGCTACCATCGGTTCCGTTTAAAGGAAGGGTTCCGACAAGCAAAACAAGCGCTGACGCTGAAGGAAATTTACAACTTGCAAAAAGGCGATTATGTAACGCATATTGATCACGGCGTTGGACAATTTTCTGGCTTGGAGACAATCGATGTAAATGGAAAACCGCAAGAAGCAATTCGTCTTGTTTACAAAGATGGCGATGTTTTATATGTTGGAATTCACTCCCTACACAGAATTTCTAAGTTCACCGGAAAGGATGGATCCGTTCCTAAAATGAATAAACTGGGCTCCCAAGCCTGGACAAATTTAAAAAATAAAACAAAAAAGAAGATCAAAGAATTGGCTTTCGATCTTATCCAACTATACGCAAAACGCAAAAGTCAACCGGGATTTGCGTTTTCTCCTGATTCTTACTTGCAAAATGAATTGGAAGTTTCTTTCATGTACGAAGATACTCCCGATCAATTCAAGGCTACGCAAGCAATTAAAGTGGACATGGAAAATCCAACGCCTATGGATCGATTGATTTGTGGCGATGTTGGTTTTGGTAAAACAGAAGTCGCAATTCGTGCTGCTTTTAAAGCTGTTGCAGATAGTAAACAAGTTGCCATTTTAGTTCCTACGACAATATTGTCCATGCAACATTTTAGAAGTTTTAAGGAACGTTTGAAAGATTTCCCAGTGAATATTGATTATATCAATCGTTTTAAATCCTCTAAAAACACGACCGAAACACTCAAGAAATTAGCAAATGGTGAAATAGACATTTTGATTGGTACGCATGCTGTAGTTGCAGAACGGGTAAAGTTTAAGGACTTGGGCTTGATGATTATTGATGAAGAACAAAAATTTGGGGTTGCGGTTAAGGATAAATTAAAAACTCTTCGCGCAACGGTCGATACGCTAACATTAACGGCGACACCAATTCCAAGAACGCTTCAATTTTCATTGATGGGCGCGCGCGATTTGAGTATTATCAATACGCCACCTCCGAATCGTCAACCAGTTCTAACGGAAATAATACAGTTTAGCGAGGAAGTAGTTCGAGACGCAATTGCATACGAAGTTAGTCGTGGCGGACAAGTGTTTTTCGTGCACAATCGCTTAGCAAATATCAAGGAAATTTCTGGAATGATTCAACGTTTGTGTCCTGGCGTTCGCGTTGGAATCGGCCACGGACAAATGGATGGTGCGCAGTTAGAAAAGATAATGTTTGATTTCATCAACCACGAATACGATGTTTTGATAGCAACAACCATTATAGAATCTGGGATTGACATTTCCAATGCCAATACAATAATCATAAACGACGCGCATAATTTTGGATTGAGTGATTTGCACCAATTGCGCGGACGTGTTGGGCGTAGCAATAAAAAAGGATTTTGTTACCTTGTTGCACCGCCATTTAGCATCATGACTTCTGATTCCCGGAAACGCTTGGAAGCATTGGTACAATTCTCGGATTTAGGTTCTGGATTTAACATTGCAATGAAAGATTTGGATATTCGAGGAGCTGGAAATATGCTTGGCGGAGAGCAAAGTGGGTTTATATCTGAAATCGGTTTTGAAATGTATCAAAAAATCTTAAACGAGGCAATTGAAGAATTACGTGAAAGTGAATTCAAAGAATTATTTGAAGAAAGAACCACGGATTCCATGCTTAATTTTGTGAAGGATTGTATCTTGGAAACCGACTTGGAAGTTCGTATTCCGGATGATTATGTCAACAATGTTGCGGAGCGCTTGAGTTTATACCAAGAAATGGATAGTCTCAAAAATGAAGCAGAATTGGCTAAATTTTCGGAAATGTTGATAGATCGATTCGGTCCTTTGCCAAAACAGGTTAAAGAATTGGTTTTATCCTTCAAATTACGCTGGTTGGCGCAAGAAATGGGGATGGAACGTTTGGTAATCAAATCTGGAAAAATGGTTGGGTATTTTATTTCAAACCCACAATCTCCTTTCTACGAAACAGAGGTTTTTAGCCAGATATTGAACCATATACAACGCAACGGTAAAAACTGCAAATTCAGCGAACAAAACGATCGATTACGCATAATTTTTTCAGATGTGAAACACATCAAAGATGCATTCGAGCAGTTTGCCGGCATAATTGGATAAAGTAACGTTACGTTTCAGGAATTACCTAACCTAGAAAAACAACACAAATCAAAGTGGCTGAACTGCTTGTTTTGGCGCAGTAAAACGTTCCTTTGCAAATGGAAATAGCTCTGCCAATTCGCCGGAGTAATAGAATTCAAAAGCAACAGAACCGAAAGTATATTCGCTCTCATTTATTTTAAAAACAGAACCTCCAACGCCCGGATTTTTCTTGGGTTTAGATTTTTGGTAACCTAAATTAAATATGGAAGCCAAAATTTCTGGTCGATCGTCGATTGGAAAACCAGCTTTTTCCCATTGCGTTTTAATTTGCTTTACAAAAAGCGCTGCATATAAATAAGAATAATAATGGTCTTTAAATTGCACCAAACGCTGTAAACGCACATTCATCGTGTCATTTAATCCATTGTTGTAGTTCGTGATACTATCAAAATCCAATAAATTTTCATGATCTGCTCCTAAATAGTAAGCGCTTGTTCCATCTTTCAGATAGCGTTCAATTTTCAAAGCTGTGTTTTCTTTGATCCCAGTTACGCCGTAAGAAAGATTCGTTTCTAAAGCAAGTGATTTTAAAGGCGTAATGAAACCTTTGAACTTTTCTCTGCGGGAATTAAACAGACGAACTTGCTCTCCTACAAGACACGAAACGATTATTCGAGCGTCGACTCCAGAAGCAGCGGCAGCAGAATCAATGTAAATTTTATCCTTGGCAACTGCCTCCGAAAAGTATTTCCATTCATTTATATTCATCCAATCAAAAACACTTAAGCCTGTTGTTTCTTCCTGCGATTTGTTTTTTGAGGACTGTATTTTCTGCGTTGCACGTTGGTATTTTTTATTTTTCCGAAGGCGTAAATCTACCGCATCCAACATTTGAAGTGCTAGTTTTTCGTCTTTGGTGTTTTGATAGGCGGTGAGAATATGTTGTGCATTTACGGGAAAAAAATCATTCAAAACAATTATCCTTTGCATTACTTCATAGCGGTGCTTTACCATCGACACACTGTCCACCTTAAAGGATTGATTGTATTTGTCATGCATTGCTTGAAAGTAACGGTTGTTGGAGTCTAATTTTCCAGATTCTCTCGTCCAATTGAATTTCATAGCGAAATACGTAAGCGTCAAGAAGGCGCCGTAGATTGCAAAGAGATAGAGTACAGTAATATAGGGAATTCTAAACCACCGGCTTTTAAAAAACTTTTTCATTTTGTATTTAATACTTATGAGTAGCGCGTGAAAATAGTGTTTATATCTCTTTAAAGTTGAACTACTGAACTATTATTTTTACCATTTTACGGATGAATTGGGCTAAAAGCATAACGGAATGGAAGTGGTTTTACTTTCTAATTTAATACGTATAAACGCATTTGAGTTACCATTCATTTGCTTTAAATTCGCCTATAACAAACTAATTTCGTAAATTTCCCGTTGTATTCAAAAAACATTTTTCGCTATGAAATTTTTATACTTTTTGTTTGTATTAATTGTTCTTTCTGCATGCGGGATGACAAGGCCGCAGCACCGCATTAAACTAATCAAAGTTGGACATACAGAAACGGTAGTATTAGTAAAAGAAACGCCTCAATCTCCTGAAAAATCTAGCATTGAAAACACCATTTTGCTAACGGACGAAACTACAGTTGCTGCGGAAGAGGAAAATTCTTTGGAACCTGTTGGGTTGCTAAATCCACCAAATCAAAAGCTTCAATCAAAACAAAAAGTTAAAGATTTAGAACCGGAAGAAACAGAGGAAGAGGCTAACCAACGAATTTTAAAGCAGGCTGTAAGGGCGGAAAAAGATGCAAGAGCAGCACTTGGATTTTTGGGCGTAGGCGCAATTTCACTTATCGCGCCCTATTTCGGGATTTTCTTTTTTACAATTGGGCTACTATTTTATTCCAAAGCCAAATCTTCTCGATATATAACTCCTTTTGGAAATGAAAGGTTGGAAATGAGCAAGGATGTAATGATTTTTGATAGCATTGTTTTAACACTTTGGCTGTTGTTAATTGTATTGATTTTCTTAGCGTTTTTGTTGTAAAGCAGTTAAAATCGTTTCGGCGGACGTTCTCTCTTTGAAATTATGGTTAGAAAAAAAACGGCAATAGTATCTGTTACTAATGATTTATTTACGGATAATCGGGTAGATAAAATTTGCCATTTTCTAGAACAGCAAGGGTACAATGTGACACTTGTCGGGAGACAAAAGAAAGATAGTGTTGCGCTGAAGCCGCGGAGCTATAAAACAGTTCGAATGCGGTTATTAGCAGAAAAAGGTCCTTTATTTTACGCTTCTTTTTCTTTCAGACTTTTTTTATTTTTACTGTTTAAGCGCGCAGATCTTCTTGTTTCAAATGATTTAGATACTTTATTGGCCAACTACAGTGCGAGTAAATTTAAAAGTAATTGCCGTTTGGTTTATGATTCACACGAATATTTTACCGAAGTACCAGAATTAATAAATCGTCCGTCTGTTCAGAAATTCTGGGAAGGAATCGAGCATTGGATTTTTCCAAAATTGTCGACAATTTATACCGTCAATGTATCTATTGCGGAGCTTTATTCCAAAAAATATTCTAAAAAAGTTTCTGTTGTGCGAAATATTGCACCAAAATGGAACTCCGAAATCAGCGCAACAAAAAAAGAATTGGGTATTCCGGAAGATACATTTTTGGTTATACTGCAAGGTGCCGGAATTAATATCGATCGAGGCGCAGAGGAAGTGGTTGAAGCTATGAAACTTCTCCAAAATGTTACGCTTTTAATCGTAGGGGATGGAGATGTAATTCCAGAACTAAAGAAGCGCGTAATCGATTACGACCTACAAAAATCCGTTGTATTTTTCGGAAAAAGACCTTACAACGAAATGATGCTTTTTACCCATTTTGCAGATATTGGATTGACGTTGGATAAACCAACAAATTTGAATTACCGTTATTCATTACCAAATAAAGTGTTTGATTATATGCACGCGAATACACCATTAATTTGCACGCAATTAGTGGAGGTGGAAAGGATAGTTTTGAAGTACAATATAGGTGTTGTTTTACCGGAATTATCCCCAGAAAACGTTGCAGAAACGATTTCAGAATTACAAAAAAATCCAGCTCTTTTATCTGAATTTAAAGAAAATTGTACCCTTGCTGCGCTCAGCGAAAACTGGGAAATGGAATGCAAGATACTGGAAGAAATATACCCAAAAGTTGACTAAACAAAAATTACATATCGTTTCTTTGGACGTTCCTTTTCCGGCAGATTATGGCGGTGCAATAGATATATTTTACCGTATAAAAGCGTTGCATAAATTGGGTTTTGACCT